>CAZSON010000094.1:0-10474 GCA_964608375.1 uncultured Desulfobacter sp.
TTGCATAGTTCATTGAAAAAACTGTGAACTGTGAACCGACAACTGTGAACGGTTAACATAAAACAAACCGATCGGTTTCATTTTGTAAAATTTTATGCGATATTCAAAAGTATATATTGACTCGTTAGGCTATGAACTTCCACCGCAGGTGGTTTCATCCGAGGATCTTGAAAAACAATTAAAACCGCTTTACAAAGCGCTTCATTTTCAAAAAGGACAACTAGAGGTTCTTACCGGAATACATGAACGGCGCTGCTGGGAACCAAACTACAAAATGGCCAAAGGGGCAACTCGGGCTGCCAAAAAAGCGATTGAAGATTCAACCATAGCTATTGAAGATATCGGCATCCTGATATACGGCGGTGTCTGCAGGGACAATGTCGAACCCGCAACCGCCTGTGCAGTATCACACGGCCTGGGTCTCGGTGCCGAAACCCAGGTTTACGATATTTCAAATGCCTGCCTGGGGGTTTTAAATGGGATGGTTCATGTGGCAAACGCAATTGAATTGGGTCAGGTCAGGGCCGGGATGGTTGTTGCATGTGAAAGCTCAAGAGAGATCATCGAGATTACCATTGACCGTCTGATTGAAACCAAAGATATCAATTTTTTAAAAAATAATATTGCAACTCTTACCGGGGGGTCGGGTGCGGTTGCCGTGTTGCTGACAGATCAGTCCCTTTCTAGCAGAGGTCATCGTCTACTGGGCGGAATGGCCAGAAGTGCGAATGAACACCACAAACTTTGTATGTGGGGATCGGAAACCGAAGTTTCTTCCCAGGGTATACATTTTATCGAGACCGACTCTACCGAAATACTCAAACACGGTGTAACGCTGGGGGAAAAAACTTTTAAAATATTTCGGAAAACCCTGAACTGGCACGACAACGCGCCGGACAAGATCATCTGTCATCAGGTCGGCGCGACCCATCAAAGAAACATTTTAGGCGCAATCAAAATTCCAAAGGAAAAAGATTTTACAACGTTCAAATATCTTGGCAACATCGGTTCAGTTTCACTGCCCATCACCGCTGCAATAGCTGCCGAACGTGAATTTCTCTTAAAAAATGATCGAGTCGGATTTCTTGGCATCGGCAGTGGTTTGAATTGCCTGATGTTGGGGATCGAGTGGTAAGGGTGGGATCAGTTAAAACCGAATCTAGGTTTGCGGCATGCCAAACGAGAAACAAATAAGCTTTTCCGGCTTTCGACACCTCTACCCCTTTAAATCGAACTACTTGAACATAAATGGCTTCAGGTACCACTATCTGGACGAGGGGAAAGGGAATCCGATTGTTATGCTTCACGGAAATCCCACCTGGTCTTTTTATTACCGGCAAATGGTAAAAGTGCTCTCTTTGGAATATCGCACCATCGTACCTGACCACATCGGTTGCGGCTTGTCGGATAAACCAGACCCTAACCATTACAACTACCGCTTGCAAAACCGGGTGAAAGATCTCGAAATCCTGCTCGAGTTTCTAGACGTCAAAAAGAAGATTACCCTTGTGCTCCATGACTGGGGCGGGATAATCGGCGTTGCCTATGGCCTGAAGTATCCTGAAAGATTACACCGTTTGATTATCATGAATACTGCGGCCTTTCTCCCCCCGGGAGGAAAGGCGTTGCCGATACGATTGCGAATCTTCCGCACCCTTGAATTGTTTGCGACACCGGCAGTTCTGAACTTAAATCTTTTCGTTTACGGGGCTCTCTTTACGGCATCATACCGAGGACTTGAAAAAGATGTGAAAAGAGGTCTTTTAGCCCCATATAACTCCCGGAGAAACAGAATAGCCATTTTAAAATTTATTCAGGATATCCCAACAAAAAAAACAGATCCAAGTTATCAACAGGTCAAATGGATCGATAACAACCTGCATAGACTCAAAGAAATTCCGATGCTCATCTGCTGGGGAAAACACGATTTTGTTTTTACGATAGAATATCTGGCCGAATGGCGGCGCCGCTTTCCGCATGCAGAATCCCATATTTTCTCAGATGCAGGCCATTATATTCTTGAAGATGTCCCGGAAAAGGTTATTCCATTGGTAAAAGATGTTCTTGAAAGAGATTTCTCCCAATAATTCAGCGGAAAAGATGAAAGAGACCGATAAAACCGTCAACGTTTCCTCCCATCTGATTCGGATGGCTGACATCAATCCCTATAAGCGGGCAGTTATCTGTCATGCCGGTCGAGATAAACATAAACGAGCGATCTATTCTCATCTGACATTTCAGCAACTCAACCGGGAATCAGACATCCTCGCTCACGGGTTGGAAAAAGCTGGAATAAAGCGGGGGACAAAAACCATTTTAATGGTTAAACCAAGCCTGGAATTTTTCAACCTCATTTTTGCGATATTTAAGATCGGTGCCATACCGGTTGTGGTTGATCCCGGAATGGGCATTCGAAGGATGGTCAACTGCTTTAAATCGACCGATCCGGAAGCATTTATCGGGATCTCACTCGCCCATGTGATCCGTACGCTATACCCAAAATTTTTCAAAACCGTAAAAACCTGGGTAACTGTGGGTCGACGCTGGTTTTGGGGTGGACTCACATTAAACCATCTCATTCAATATCCCTGGAAACCGTATGCTGTTGCCGACACCGGCTGGGATGAAACAGCGGCCATTCTTTTTACAACCGGCAGCACCGGTCCGGCAAAGGGAGCCGTGTATACCCACGGCAACTTTGAAGCCCAGCTTGAGCAGATTAAAACCCATTTAAATCTGTCTCCTGATGAAATCGATCTGTCAACCTTTCCTCTTTTTGCCTTGTTTTATCCGGAGTTAGGAATCACCGCGGTCATCCCGGACATGGATCCTACCAAACCTGCCAGAGTTAACCCCGATCGGATTATCGAAGCGATTAACAATCTGGGGGTAACCAACATGTTTGCCTCCCCGGCCCTGCTGAATCGCGTCGGTCGATACGGAAAACAAAAAAGGATAAAACTTCCATCATTAAAGCGGGTTATTTCAGCCGGGGCACCGGTTTCTGCTGATAATATCGGGCAGTTTCGTGCTTTGCTAGGCTCTGATGCTGAGATCCATACACCGTACGGCGCGACTGAGGCTGTTCCAATTCTATCAATCACAAGCAACGAAATCCTCTCTGAAACCCGCAAACTCAGTGAGAAAGGATACGGAATCTGTATCGGGCGACCAATTAATAACATTGATGTCCGCATCATAAAAATCAACGATGATCCGATTGAAACCTGGTCGGATGACCTCGTTGTATCCCATAATGATATCGGCGAAATTACAGTAAAGGGAGCGCTGGTCAGCCGGCAATATTTCGAAAATCCAGATGCGGATGCGCGGACGAAAATCAAACAGAGAGATGAAATATGGCACCGGATGGGAGATCTTGGATGGATGGATAAAAAAGGTCGCATCTGGTTTTGCGGTCGGAAGAGCCATCGTGTGATAACAGGCAAACGCACTCTTTTTACGATCCCCTGTGAAGCGATATTTAACAATCATCCCAAGGTATCTCGAAGTGCGTTGGTGGGGGTCGGAGCCCCGATGAAACAAAAACCGGTTATCTGTATAGAATTGATAAAAGAATTCTCAAAAGCAGAAAAAAAAGCGCTCTCGATCGACCTTGCCGCACTTGCAGCCCGACATGAAGTGACAAAACCGATCGAGACCGTACTTTTTCACAGGGCCTTTCCGGTCGATATTCGTCATAACTCAAAAATTTTCAGAGAAAAGTTAGCGGCCTGGGCAGAACAAAAACTGAAATGAGTAAAAGAGGTCTATTGGTGCGCGAAGTTTCCTTTGGGATTTTCTGTGACAACACGGTAAAGAAAGGCGAACATCGTTGAAGGTTTTGGTAACCGGTGGTGGCGGTTTTCTCGGCAGTGAAATTGTGCAGCGGCTGGTTCACCAAAATAACAACGTTCGAAGCTTATCCCGCCGATTTTATACCCGACTTGACAACCTGGGTGTCGATCAGATTCAGGGGGATATCGCTGATTCTCTAATAGTTAACAAGGCATGCAAAGGATGTGACATCGTATTTCACACGGCAGCCAAACCACCGCCTTGGGGCAAATACAGAGATTACTACAAAACCAACGTCACAGGCACTCAAAACGTTATCAACGGATGCCTCCGCCATAACGTTTCAAGGCTTGTCTATACCAGTACGCCGAGCGTTATTTTTGATGGAACAGACATGGAAGGAGTAAACGAATCGGTCTCCTACCCCGTAAGGTATAATGCATTTTATCCCAAATCAAAAGCGATGGCCGAAAAGCTGGTCGTACGCACCGCCGGTGAGCATCTCCGGACTGTGGTGTTAAGACCCCACCAAATATGGGGACCGGGTGATCCGCATTTTGTCCCCCGATTAATTGCCCGGGCAAAAAAATTAAAGCAAATCGGAAACGGAAAAAATCTCGTAGACACGACCTATATTGGGAACGCAGTGGACGCCCACATACTGGCGGCTGATAAACTCAAGGAAAACCTCACACTCTCAGGGAATATCTATTTCATCAGTCAGGGAGCTCCGATTCCGGCTTGGGAAATGATCAACGCCATACTAAAGGCTGCTGGACTCGGACCGGTTAAAGGGAAAATGCATCGTAAAACGGCCTGGCTGATTGGAGCTATATTGGAATTTCTCTACAAAACCTTTCGCCTGCCCGGGGAACCCCAAATGACGCGCTTTATTGCCGATGCAGTTGCCACTGCCCATTGGTTTGATATTTCCGCCGCCAGAAATGATTTAGGTTATGTGCCACGCATTTCAATCGAAGAGGGGCTTTTGTCTTTGAAAAAATGGCTGGAGAAAAATATGACCGAGAGAAGAAAAAACTAGAAAAAGCATCTAGTTCACTGTTACAACCGGACAACTGGCCGTTAAGATGACAAATTGAGCGGTGGAACCGAAAACCAGCTTTCCCACCTTTGATTTTCTTCTAATCCCGATAACAATTTCTTCCACTTCATTCTCTTCAGCAAATTCAATCAGGTCTTCTCCAGGGGATAAACCACGAATCAACAGATGGGTCTGACAGGGGATACCCTCTCCTTTCAACCGTTTCTTTTCTTTCTCCAGATCTTTTTCCGCTGCTTCAATTTCTTCTCGTTGGGACTCTGTCCCCTTTTCCATTGATGTTACCAATTCAATTTTGCCTTTAAAGGCTTTCGCATGCTTTTCCGCCACCCCTAGCGCATCCGAAGACGAAATAGAACCATCAAACCCAACCATAATTTTCATTTTGTTCTCCTTTCATGGGGACGTATCAACTTCAATGGTTAAAATAATTTTACGCGGTTTAGCCTAATCCACAGAGAAAAGCCAGTCGTTAAAACGTTTTTCTTTACCATTGACGATTTTGTTCATTAGATTATTTATCTTCCGGGTTATCGGACCGGGTGTATGTACAAATTTTTGATTTTCAATCTGCCGGACCGGCATTACCTTATACGGTGTGCTAGAAAGAAATACCTCGTCTGCCTGAAAAAGAAAATCAGGAGATAATCGTTCCTCGCCAGTTTCAATACCGCTTAATTTAGCTGCCTGGAGTATCGATTTACGGGTAATGCTTTCAAGAATCGTTCCTAGGAAAGGAGCATAAAGCCGGTCATTTCTGACCAAAAAAATCGACTCTGTTCCCCCTTCGGCGACAAACCCCTGTGTATCGAGCATAACGGCATTTTCAAACCCACGTTTTTTTGCGTCAATACGCGCCACCATCCCATTGAGATAATTAGCCGCAACTTTAGCCTCTATCGGAACAGTTTGAGGATCTAGTTTGCGCCATTTGGAAACGCCGACAGTTGTGCCCTGTTCAAAGTTAAAGTCACTGCCGTCCAAGTCCTGTTTGGGATCGAGAACGAAAATAGAAACATCCAATTGCTTTTGAGGCGGCAGGATGTCAAAGGCGATCTGGGGATAAAAACAGACAATTTTGATAAAACCTTCATAAAGACCATTGCGTTTTATGGTGTTTTTGACCGCCTCTTGAAGATCTTGGACGGTTATTCGAAGTTCCATATCGAGCAGTTCCACGGTTTTAAAGAGGCGCTCCAGGTGCTCATCAAGACGAAAGACAGCCGGGCCCAAACCGGTATTGTGGAAACTGAGCACTTCGAAGATCGCTGAACCACGGGCAAAACTGTGGCTCATCAAGTGAACGGTTGCCCGGTTCCAGTCGATAAACTCACCATTGATATAGACAATCCTTTCAGTCAGCATCGGCAGCTCCTTTCGTTAAAGCATTATTTAAAGGTCTGAATAATCGTCCGCATGAAGGCGGGGAGATCATCGGGTTTTCGACTGGTAATCAGATTTCCATCCACGACCACCTCCTGATCAACCCAGTTTGCGCCGGCATGGATCAAATCGTCTTTGATGGCAAAAAACGAGGTGAGGGTTCGATCTTTAATTATTTTTGCAGAGGCAAGCATCCAACCCGCATGGCAGATGGCCCCGACCACTTTTTGAGCTTCAAAAAGATCTTTAACCAATTGGACCATGGAAGGATAACGCCGCATCTGATCCGGTGCGTACCCGCCCGGTATAATAATGCCGTCAAATTCCGCGGCCGATATCTGATCTGCACTGACATCCGCCTTTACTTTGGTTCCAGGTTTTCCGGTATATTCTTCAGCGCTGCCGGAACCAACGACCACCACCTCGGCGCCGGCTTCTTTCAACCGGTAGTATGGATACCAAAATTCGAACACATTAAACATTTCTTCCACCAACACGATGATTTTTTTTCCGCTCAGTTCCATAATCCCCTCCATCTTTTATTGATTTCCCTTTATCCAATATTTACCGTGTAATCCGCGACACTCGTTTTTCACTTCCCTTGACAAGCATACTAAATTTATCATATTTTTTCCAATAAATAATTTGCTCAAATTTTACACCCCCGATGGGACATGGTGCCGCATCCGGTGTGGGGTAAATAAAAATTTCTTTTTACCCTATGCCTGATGCGGCTTTTCTCAAAATATCAGGTGCGAAATTTGAGTAATTTATCTTCACTGTTTAGTTTGCGAATCACATAATCATCAATCATGATCGGTATCTTGCAAAAGCATTTATAAAAAGGACTAAAGCATGAAAAAGATTGGTTTTACGGTTTTTTTATTTGCCCTTTGTTTGTTCCTATTGAGCTCCCGGGTGCAGGCTGTAATCGAAAAGAAAAAAGAGATTACCATTGTTATTCCTGAAAAAGTCATTGAAAAACTTATCAAAGACGCCCTTCCGGTTGAAATCACTGCGGTTAAAAAACTATCCGGAACGATCTGGATTCAATCGATCGATAAGGTGCGCCTAGGAAAAAACAGGGTATTTTTCTCAGCACATCTTTTTGGGAAGAATGTAAAATATACAGATAAGATCGGTAATGTTTCAGCGAGCATCGCCTTAGGCAACATCGACATATTTTTCGATTTGGATACAATCATCCGGTACGATAAACGAAAACAAATTCTTTATCTAAAACCCAAAATCACCCGTAAAGCAGATAACGATGTTGTGCTCACACACCTTATGGAAACACTCACTGAAGGAAATGAATATCCGGTTGAAATTCAAAAGTTGAAATCATTCATCACAAGAATCGGTAAAACTAAGATAATGATAAAAATGGATATTTCCAATATTTATATATCGAAACACAAACTGATAATTGAAATAAAACCAACGGCCTCAAAAACCTATAAACAGCCGTGATTGCTAATCCAGAAATAGCGATTTGGCTACACCGTCTTTCAAATTGACGAGCCCCTCTTCGCAGATCCGGAAAAATGGGATTGATGCGCCGGTCAATGTGCTCAGCGTCAAAATCGGATCGGCAAAGGGAACGCCGAGATCCGAGATCGCTTTTTTGACGCCGGCTATCCTTTCCTCAAGCATCTCAATTGATAAATCTGAAATCAGACCAAAGATCGGAAGGGCGATTTCGGCCATTATTTTTTTTTCGTTGCAGACTACAACGCCGCCCTGCATATCGAAAATCCTGTTAACAGCTAGTGTCATATCTGTATCATCTGCACCCACAACAATGATGTCTGATGTATCCCAGGCCGAACTGGAAGCAATGGCACCCGACTTCATGCAAAAACCTTTGACCAGACCGACGAAGATCTTGCCCGGGGTCCCGGTCCTGTCGATGGCTGCAACCTTTACGACATCCTGTTTCGTATCGATTCTAACTTCGCCATTTTCCACCGGAACCTGCGTATTGAGTTCTTTTGAGACCAGATCGGTTATCATATCGATTGCACGAACACCGACCTGTTGTCCTCCTTTTGCTACAGGAATAGAAAAATCCGAAGGTTTCAGCCGTTTTGAAAGGTTGATGGTGTTCCGGCTCCTTTGAGAATATTTGTGTCGGCGAGGTGCTTTTATCAGTTTCCCCTGCCGTGAGATAATTTGACCGTTGCTGATTACAAATTCGGCCTTTAAGTTTTCAGGATCAGGGATCAGCAACAGATCCGCATACCGGCCGGGCGCTATCCCACCGATCAAACCGTCTAAAGAGAAATGCTCGGCAACATTCAACGTCGCCATCTGAATTGCGTGAATCGGATCAAATCCATAGTCAATCGCTTTTTGAACAATGTATTCCATATAACCTTTCGCCATCAAATCGCCCGGCTCAATCCCGTCTGATACCAAGATGAGCCTCCTCAAATCTATATCTGTATCTTTTATCTCGGAAATCGCCTCCAGATCTCTTCTGATGCTCCCCTCGCGTATCATCACGCTGAGTCCCAACCTGAGCCTTTCCAATACTTCCTGGGCGCTTATAGGTTCATGACAAGAGGAAATACCGGCCGCAATATAGGCGTTGAGTTTTTTTCCACCGGCACCAGCAGAATGACCTTCCAGGGTTTTCCGGGATAAAAGCGTTTCTTGAAAAATAGGCAAAATCCGGTCGGGCTCCTGAAGAACCGCCTGCCAATAAGATTCCCCCAGCCCCACGATTTCTTCCCTGGCCAGAAGCGCCCGCAGGGTTGCTTTCGAAATACCCCGTGCCGCCCGACTGATGGAAATCATCGCTGGTGCGGTTGCAAATATCTTCACCGGTTGATCTTTCAGCGAATCTAAAAAATCATCCACACCTTTCTGGCCCGCCACGGGAAAAGGTTCCATCGTTTCGGTGATGATCGTCGTTGTTCCGCCTATCATGGCGACTCTTAAAAATTCACTGACACGAAAAAGCCCTGCCAAATGCATATGGCCGTCTATCAAACCTGGAATAAGGGTTTTCCCCTCGCCGTCTATAATCGTCGTATTCGGGCCGATGGTATCATCCGGGGCTTCTCCCACGTATGCGATCCATTTATCTTTTATGCTGACTGAGTATTGTTTCAGCAGTTCGCCCGTGTATACATTAAGAAGCGTACTGTTTACGATAGCCAGATCAGCTTTTTTCTGACCAAGGGCGACCTCTGTTAACAATTTTAAATTCCGAACTTTTTCAGAAGCCGGTAAAATTAACTTGTCCATAACGTTTTCAACCTCGCTTTTCCCAGTTGATTTTTGATACTGGCCGTGTTAAAAAATTTCAATCTTGTTTCCTCTCTTTGCGTCTTATCATCTATCAGTTCGATTGTTCGTCGGAGGTTCATATTGAAAATCAGCATTGAAACACTCAGCCTTCCTAGTTTATCCCGCCTCATCGGTCGAAAAACCGAGATCGAGATGGCCGACGGGACGGTTAAACATCTGATCGATCACCTTATCCGGACATATGGTAAAAAAATCGGCCAGGTTTTACTGGATCAAAAAGGAGAACTGGACATCGTCATTCAGATTATGATCAATAATGAAGGGTTTTTGCCCAGAAAAGAAATTGCAACCCGATCCCTTAAAGAAGGAGACAAGGTGAAATTTCTCCTTCTTGTCGGAGGGGGTTAGCCAATATATGGCATGGTATGCTTTGAAAACGATTCTGTTCACATCGATGCGTGCAGTGCTGCCGCTTTTTTATTCGCTACTGATAAGCGATGAGCAGCCTCTTTCTTTTTCACAATGCTGACATCGCTTGCATGCACATAATCAACGGCTTTGACATCGCAAAATCGTACACATTGGGGGTCCCCATCACACAAATCACACTTGATCACTTTTCGATCGATGGAGTTGAAATTCATGGCACCAAAGGGACATACAGACACACAGATGCGGCACCCTATACAGATGTCATAATCGACTTCAATCCGGTTCAAGGTTTCATTTTGTGAGATGGCATTGACGGGACAGCCATTCATACACGGCGCATCCTGACATTGCTGGCACGACATCGGTATATAAAGTCCCTCCTGTTCCCATTTCATCACGCGGATCCGACTGCGCATCGGGTTGGATGCGCCGTCGTGTTTGACTGCACATACCAATTCACAGAGCCGACATCCGGTGCATTTTTCATGATCAACCATCAAAACTTTACCTTCGAGTTCCATTCATTGTCTCCTTTCAAAATTT
>CAZSON010000095.1:0-10239 GCA_964608375.1 uncultured Desulfobacter sp.
ATTTTACGAGAACAACATCTCCGATGTCACCGGCTTCAATCCGTTGTTTTGCGGCCATGAAGTTGGCGTCAAACCGTCTCATAAATCCGATCTGAAGCTTAACCGAGTGTTCTGAAGCCGCCTTGATCATCTCCTCACATTCCGGGATATTCATGGCCATCGGCTTTTCACATAGGATGTGCTTGCCAGCCTGAGCTGCTGCAACGACAACGTCTTTATGGTAGACCGTCGGCGAGACAACAACAACTGCATCAATATCTTCATTTTGAAGCGCTTCTTCATAAGAGCGGTAGCAATGAAGGATTTCGAAATCTCTTTGGGCCGCAGCGGCAATCCCTTCTGCCGGGTCTGCAACCGCAACAAGCTGCGCCTGGGGAACACTCCAGGCAAAATTTTGCATGTGTATTCTGCCCGCTCTGCCGGCGCCAATCACACAAATTCCTATTTTATCCGTTTCCATTCCTTCGCAATTAGCTCGTTTAGGTTTTGCGGGTGTAAGAGATAAGTAATATCAACAGAACAATTGCAGTGATAATTCTTCTTGAACCGTCATCCATTTGCATAGTTCTCAGGATACTGGTCAAGGTTACCAGGAATATGGAGCCGGCCACAGCACCGAGATATTTGCCATGGCCGCCGTTGAACTCGATGCCACCGATAAGCACTGCAATGATGGATGAAAGCATGTAACCGGCCTTGGCTTCCATGCTCATATTGGGATTATTCACGAATCCGAGTAAAGACAGACCCACCAGCGCAGAGAGTGCGCCGCTAACCCCGTAAACCATCATGCGAAATTGTTTAGTTCTGACTCCCAACAGTTTTGCTGCCCGTTCATTGGCGCCCAGTCCATACAAAGTCGCACCGATGGAAGTCCTTTTCATCACATACGACACTAAAATAATGATTAAAATCCAGATAGGGACCACCCAGGGGACCTGATACGCATTGGCTCCCAGATTGAATTTCAATGATCCCTGACCCAAAGTACTTAATAAAGGCGATGATTCCCCAATAATTCTTCCTTTGGTGAGAATCAGTATAATGCCCATAACAACCAGGTACCATGCAAAAGTCATGATCAACGGCGCTATACCCAAATAAGAGACGCCGAAACCATTCACCAATCCCAGAATGAATCCGGCTGCGATAACGGCAAAAAATGCCGGAATAAGATAAGTGTCATTTCCATTAAGAATAGCTGCGCCCAGAAACATTCCGACGGTCAGCATGCCGCCGACTGATAAATCCAGACCCTCCTTGCCGGAGATAACGACGACTGTTTGTCCCAGAGCCAACAAGCCCAGAAAGAAAGATGCTTGCAATATATTCATGATTTGCAGAAAGGATAAAAACCCCGGATTGATAATGGCTCCAAATATAAAAAGAACCAGCAAAAGAATAAATGCAGTTGCAACGCGATCTCTAAAAATCGCCTTTACACCAATATTAAAACGGTTCTGTAAAACTGTATTACTCATAATTATCCAGGCCTTCAGGATTTAATACTTTTTAACCATTGGGGCACCCCTCCTAAGCAAAGAGCAAGAACAATGACCATTCCTTTGGCGAATCCCTGATAGAATGCAGATACTTTGGCATAAAAGATGACATTGTTTACCAGACCAAGGATCATAGCGCCGATAATAGCACCACGTATGTTACCTTTGCCACCGGTCAGAGCAATTCCTCCAATTACTACCGCTGCAACTGAATTCAAGGCATACTCCTGGCCCACCCGAAAGTCTCCGCTGGCGGTGCCCATCAGCAGGCAGACTCCGGCCATGGCTATAAATATACTGGCAACCACATGGGCCATAAAACGGACCCTTGCTACGTTGATGCCTGACGCGTAGGCGCCCTCTTCATTGCTGCCAACCGCATAAATGTACCTGCCAAATGATGTGCGGCTGATGATGGCCCAAATAGCAATAGCCACCACCACCACGATGATTGGAAACGGTACTACTCCCAGCATTTTGACCCTGTATATTTTATAAAAGAATCTGGGGACGTATCCCCCGGCCACAGGCATAATCGTCTGAGCAATGCCCCAGAAAAGCGTCATGGTAGCAAAAGTCGTTATTAGGGGAGACATTCTCAGTTTGCCGATGAAAAATCCATTCATGACGCCGCTGCCGAGAAATATGATCGCAAATCCCAGTGCGATCACTGGAAACACATTGGTATCGGACATGATATAGGCTGTCAGGCATGTAAACAAAGACAGTGCATAGCCGATGGAAAAATCGACGCTTCCCGAAATGATAATAATGGCCTGAGCCATGGCCGCTAAAATCAATGGCGTATAGGCCATGAAATTGGATCGCATGATTCGGGACGAAAAAAAATTGTTTTGAAAATACACATTCACAGCGAGCAAAATTAAAAAAACAATGAAGCCCGGGAATGCTGGATCTTTAACGATTTTGGCCCAATTTTTTTTCAGTTTGTTGTTTTGGCTATTGCCTGCCGATGCCACTATGCCACCTCGACCCGCAAAGATGATTTGACCAGGTTTTCGTCGGATAAATCATCATAGAGAATTTCGTCTGCTATTTCGCCCTCAAACATAATCAAAACTCGATCGCAATTGCAGATGAGCTCTTCGTTGCTGCTGGCATACAAGATAACGGATGTACCTTTATTTGCCAGTTCATGCACCAATTTGTATAGGGTATCTTTGGCCTGAATATCGATCCCCTTGGCCGGATCGTTTAGCAACAGGATTTTTGGAAAAAATTGGAGCCACCGGCCGAATACAACTTTCTGCTGATTGCCGCCGCTTAAATAGTTTACAATCATTTTTCGATCCGGAGGAGAGATTTCGGCTTTTTCGATGATGTTGTCAGTGATGGAAAATAATTTGTTAAAATTTAGTGTGAAACCCTCTTCCCTTAAGCAAAACCGTGGGAAAATCACATTGGCAAAAATGTCATGAAATGTAAGAAGACCTTCTTCCAGTCGATCTCCCGGGACAAGGTAAACTCCTTTTTTAATCGCATCTTTGGGGTGTTTTGTTTTTATGCGCTTGTCATCCAGGAGAATCTGGCCTTTTGCTGGGGACAGGTCTCCGGAAAGCAACATGATCAGTTCATCCTGACCTTGACCATGTAATCCCCCAATGCCTAACACCTCGCCTTTTTTTAAATCGAAACTGATATCCTTTAATTTGTCTCGATAAAAAATATTTTTTAACTCCAGGACAGTATCTTGATCGGATAAGTCGCGATTTTCCTTTTTTGGAAAGTCAAACAAACATCCGTCTTCTCCGACCACCAGGGGCACGATTAATTGTTCATCTCTCGGCTGGCTTTCAAGGTCCAAGGTGCCGACGGTTGCTCCATTTCGAAAAGCAATCACCACATCACAAATTTTAGTGATTTCCCACAATCGATGAGAGATAAAAATAATGGAAACAAGCTTCTTTTTCAGTTCCTGAATCTTTTTAAAGAGCTGTTCAACATGGTAGTATTCTAATGCTGCGGTTGGTTCATCAAGGATCAGCATTTTGGGATTCTGGGAAAGGGCTTTCGCAATTTCGACCATCTGCTTCTGAGCCGGTGAAAGATTGGCAACTTTCTCATCGATTGATATCTCGCCGGGCACTAAATCTTCGATAATTTCGTACGCAAACTTTATTGCTTTTTTATTATCCAGGAAGATTTTATTTACTCGCTGCTCATGCCCTAGCAAAATATTTTCCCAAACGGTCAAATCAGTGATGAGACTCAGATTCTGATGAGCCAGAACAATCCCCAACTTCCTGGCTTCCTTTGGAGAATTAATTTCGACCTCCTGACCGTCGATAATAAACTTCCCGTCATCTTTTTTAATCAGACCGGCACAAAGCCTGGCAAATGTGGTTTTCCCCGAACCGTTTGCGCCTACCAAACCGCAAATTTTGGGTCCTTCAAAACTGAAATTTGCGTTCTTCAGCGCCGTGACAGCTCCAAAAGATTTTTTAAATCCCTGTGCTTCAAAAGAGTTCATGCGGTCAAATCCAATTAAGATTCTGGCGCACCGCTGAGGTGCGCCAGAATTTGTTAGGCAGTGATGTCTAGAATAAAACCAGAAGTCCTGCTATTCAAACAGCGTGTCGATAAATTCTTCGGACTTCACCTCATCGATATAATCCTCAACACCACGATACCGAATGTGCTCGACCAATTCCTCTTTCACATTCGCATCGGTGATGACATTACCGTGGTCAATGCGAAGCACTTTACCGTCCCACACCGCGGCCTTGGGTTTTTTGCCCTGTTTGATCCTGATGCCCGTACCCAGGGCGAGTGTCATCGCATTGCCGGGGCCGTTGGCGATGGCATAGCTGGTAAAACCTTTGTCCAGATTCTTGACCCAATACTCAAAGAAGGGACGGAAACCCGAACCATTGACGATCGGCTGCGGTTTGCCCGCCGCTTCAAAGGCCCTGATCACGGAAAGACACTCGCCGTCATGGGCGACAACGCCGTCGATTTTCGGGTATGCGGCAATGCCGTCCGCCATGGCCTGCTGCGCCAGCGCCGGATCCCAGGAGCCGTATATCTTTGCAAGCAGTTTGATATTGGGGTAGTCTTTCAAGGCACGTTCGAAACCCCTATCACGCATGTCGCTGGCGGGTGCGCCGTCGATACCACTCAGATAGATGACGTTGCCCTTGCCGCCCATACGCTCGAAAACATACTTGGCCAACTTTGCCATCCAGACGTCATGGGTCGGTAGAATGACCCAGGGGGCTTTCGATGTGACGGGCTCATCACTGATGACCGTGACGATGCCTGCATCCACCGCGTCCTCTATTACCGGATTGAGGGCCGTCAACGAAACCGGATCGATCAGTAGAATATCGACACCGGAATCGATAAAATTTTGGATATGGCTTCTTTGAAGATTGACATCGAACCCTGCATGCTGAATCTGCAGTTCACTGATCAATCCCATGCCCTGGTAAAGCGCCGCTTTCTTCTGCAGGTTGTTTATCATCTGGGTACGCCAGCTGTGGGTGATAAAACCATTGGAAACCCCAACTTTGAAGCCCTTACTCCCGGCCGTAGCGACTACCGGTACAAGAAAAATTGCGATCATTAGAATAACTATTAAGCGTTTCATGAGTCTTTCCTCCCTTTCTCATTTCAAGTTTGGTGTGTTCGTTTCCTATTAAGATCAGGCAGATCAATGTCTGATGGCCGCGCGCTTTCTATCACCCCCTTCCTGTCCTTTATTTTTCTGCTTTCTTGATGGTGTTCATTCGCAGATCGTCGCTTCAGCTCAAAACCAGCTTTCTACCATCTTCTGCAGATTTCAACCCCGCATCCAGTATCTGCATCTCCTTCATTCCATCATAGAAGTTGGGTTCGATGGTGGCGCCGTTTTCAATGGCCGCCAGAAAATCGACTACCGCATGGACGAACTCGTGCTCGTACCCGATGATGTGTCCGGGCGGCCACCAGTTTCCCACATAGTCGTGGCAGGCCTCCGTTGCGATGATGGTCCTGAAGCCCTGCGCATTTTCAGGATCTTCGTTGGAGAAGAATTTGAGTTCGTTCATTCTCTCAAGATCGAAAATGATGCTCCCCTTACTCCCGTAAATTTCGAAATAGTTGTAATTTTTTCTGCCCGGTGCAAACCGTGTCGCCTCAAAAGATCCCAGAGCGCCATTTTCAAACTCCACCAACATAAATGCCGCATCCTCAACCGTGACCTTCCCCATGCCTTCCCCAGTCGTGGCGCCCTTGAACGTTCCAGCGGCCTCTTCGTCCGGTAAGGGTCGCTCCGGGATAAATTGAGCGGTCATGCAGGTGACGCTTTTGACCTCCCCCACCAGATACCGCGCCAGATCCACGCTGTGGGAATTGAGATCGTTGTGGGGACCTGACCCTGCCGTCTCCTTTTGAAGGTGCCAGGTTAACGGGAACTGGGGATCGACGATCCAGGACTGAAGATACGCTCCACGCCAGTGGAAAATTCGACCGACTTTACCCTCATCGATAAGTTGCCTGGCAAGCCTTATGGCGGGGCATCTCCGGTAGTTGTGATTTAGATAATGAACAATTCCGTTTTTCTCAGCGGCTTCATACATCTCTTTGGCCTGTTCGGATGAAAGCGCAATGGGTTTTTCGCAGAAAATATGCTTTCCCGCTTTGGCAGCTGCGACGGCGATTTCATGATGGAGATAGGTCGGTACACTAATATCAACAATGTCGATGTCATCTCTTTCAATCACCTTTTTCCAGTCGGTTTCGATTCCCTCCCAGCCCCAGCGATCGGCAAACTCTTTCAGTGAACCCTCATGACGTCCACATGCAACCTTAAGGACCGGCTCAACATCCGCATCGAAGAAATGAGGAGCCTGTTTCCACGCATTGCTGTGCGCCTTGCCCATAAATTTGTAGCCTATCATACCTACATTTAACTTCTCCATGACTCCACCCTCCCTGCTGCGTCAATTCGCTTTATCGAGGCGTCTGCAGCTTTTCTTAAGACCACTTAGCAAGTGGTAAATGTCACGCTAAAAATGATGACACGAAAATTACGTTGGATGCCTATGTGAGATTGCCAGCTATCTTTTTTAAGGTCCTGACGCTCTGTTCAACCGCCTGGTCCTCGTCGTTGTTGTAATCCGGATGAAGAAAATCGATCTCTACCGCCAAAAAACCCTCATAGCCGTTGTCTTTCAGAATTTGGGCCAGCTTCTGGTTGTCCACGAATCCGTCACCAATGGGTGTACTGGAGAAGAAAAACCAGTCATTAACGGCTGCGCCTTTTTGGGGTTTCAAATCTTTGATGTGGGTGGCGAAGACGTGCTTGGCCAGTTTTTCCATCCCTTGAACCGGATCATCCAGAACACGCATAAAATTACCCGTATCGAAATTGATGCCAAAATATGGCGAGTTGACCTTGCCGATAAGCGTCAGCATTTCTTCGGAATCAAAGTCTATATGGTTTTCATCAGCCAGTTTGATGTCATATTTTTTAGCAACCTTAACGGCTTTGGTGAACATTTCAGACAATTTTTCAATCTGTGGTTCATGATCCTCAAAGCGGAACATCAGGCTGCTTCCGACAACCCGCATGACCTTGGCGCCAATGGCATTGGCATACTCAATATGCTCGATCATTTCATCGCAGGCTTTTTCGTTTTTGCCGCCTTCCAGACCATCCGGGTGGCCCCAGGCGTAGACGCGATCCAGATTGTTTTCATCCAACATCCCTTTGATTTCACTGAGATACGCGCCGTCGAACCGGGGCAGGAAACAAGATTCCAACGAAATCCCGTCTACCTCTAACTCCACGGCGCGATTGATGAAATCTTCCAAAGTCATCTCCTTTAGCGGCGCTTGCTGCTCCGGGTAAACCTCGCCAAAAAACCTGTGGTAGCAATAACTGTCAATGCCAACTTTCATAATATCTACCTCCCTGTTTAATAGCTATTCGTTTATATGAATGTGTGCTCTAACTAACGAACATCTAAAAGCCTTCTGATAAAACAACAATTGCAAATCAGTGTTAAGAAATTTATTTCTATTTAAATCAATAAAATACAATTTATACTTTTACTTTATGATTTAGAAAATCCGCCAAAACAAGTAACCACTACCTTAAGACTGTTTCATCAGATAAAACCGGTGCATGGTAGTGGATGTATAAATATTGCCCAATTTTAAATAGGGATTTGGAAAGTTGGGCTGGTTGACCGCGTCCGGAAAATTCTGTGTCTCCAAACAAAGGCCATGGTGCCGGTGATACCTGACGCCTCGGGCGCCAGTCACATTATCCAAAAAATTACCCGTATAAAGCTGCACGCCGGGCTGGTCGGTAAAAACAGTCATACACCTGCCGCCGATTGGGTCAAGTGCTTTGGCCGTGAATTTGAGATTCCCTTCATCCATAACAGAGGATTCATTGATGACCAAGCAATGATCGTAACCGTCGCCGGTTATATGGATATCATCTCCGATGGATTTTTCCGTGGTAAAATCCAATGGCAAGTTCCGAGCCGAAAGGATTTGGCCTGTGGGAATAAGGGTATCGGTAGCCTCAAGGTAGTGGGAGCAATTGAGCGTTAAACGGTGATCCAGAACTGAGCCTTTACCGGCGCCCTTAAGATTCCAGTAGGCATGGTTGGTAAGGTTGACCGGCGTTTCCTGATCCGTTTGGGCGGTGTATATGAAAAAAAGCTCATTTGAATTGTTCAGCCGGTACGCGACTGAGACCTTCAGATTTCCGGGGTAATTTTCTTCGCCGTCTTTGGATATATAGGAAAAAACGATCCCGGCTGAATCATCATCATGCTCCGTTGCCGCCGCCCAAAGGACCTTGTTGAACCGCCGGTGACCGCCGTGCAGATGGTGGTCGCCGTTGTTTTGCACCAACCGGTATTCTTTGCCGTTAAGCATAAACTTCCCGTATGCAATTCGGTTGGCAAACCGGCCAATAGTTCCCCCGAAATTATGGGGATCATTAACGTAATCTTCTAACGTATCATATCCGAGTACGATGTTATCGAAATTGCCCTCTCGATCCGGCATGTAAAGTTCCGTAATCGCAGCGCCAAAAGGCATTACGCTGAGAGACAGCCCATTTCGATTCTGCAGGGTATACTTTGAAACCTCAAAGCCACCGGGCAGTGTGCCGAAATGTGCACGGGTGATTTTCATGCCGTTGCTATCCATAAACCCCGTACTCTCGTGTAAACTCAAACATGGCTCTTACATTTTCGGTCTTGGCCTCATCAAGCAATGCCGAGGTGTCCATTGATATAGCCGCCATCCTTGCCGCAACATTCAATAAGCTTCTTACAGTACTAAAATTCTTCAATTTCAAGATCGAAAATTTTGGCAAGGTTCACCATTTCCTTGTCCCAGTACCCGGTAACAAGGCAGTTGTGATGAGAGTAAAAGGAATTCATCATTTTATGGCCGTCTTTGATTCTGATGACCGCGCCATTCCGGCAGTCTGAATCCGGATATTGGACGTAACTTTCCAGGTGGCCTTTGGTCAGCATGAGTTTTGTGAAAGTGTGGTCTAGTTTGGCAAGGGTCAGTTCCCCCGTCGGTAGCCTGGCGTCAATGGCGGTTGCGTTGTCATCGACAATGGAGAGGACTTTCGGCCGCAGCTGCCATTGGGAAGAAAAGCTTTTCGGCAATACCCCCAGATACCCGCAATGCGCAACCAGTAAATGATTCTCCGGCTCCGGCACATCAGGAAATTTTTCGATTCTTTCATGCTTGAGAGCTGCCATTCCAACCAGAAAAGGGTAAATATTGCTCATCATAATCGGTGCCGCCAAAGATTTATAGATAATGTACTTTGTAGCCATGGACATAGTATCCGCCTCACAACCCCATATAATTCCTTTTTCTTCGAACAGCATATTCCAGGCAAGGCAAGGAGTTGTATCGGAAAAGTGAGATTCATTGAGGCAGTTGATCCCAACTCCGCGAATAGACGGGTCTTTCTCAATTTCCCGCCTGACAGCGATATATATCTTCAATGCGCTGTTGAGTTGTCGTGGTGAAACTGTTTCTATATTTAAGTCCCAGTCTTTCCAGGCTTCTTCGGCTTCCTTGTCGGTAATTTGCTTGGCTGCCTGACCAAACTCCTTGAAGCTTCTTTTTTCAATGGTCAAACCGAATTTATCTTTCAAAGCTGCGGAGCACTCCTCTTCCCACCAGTAAAAGCGTTTGAAGATGCTGGCTTGAAAACCCTCACCGGGATTATCCTGATAAACCAGGAATTTTGTTTCTTTCAGTTCTCTTTTAACACCTAACATTCGACATATGGTTTTTGTCAGGTCGAGGTCATAGGGCGCAAATGTTGTCAGGCCGGTCGCCTTGAGAAAATTAACAATTTCCCAGTCCCACATGTTTACCGTTCCAAATTCCGAAGTAACAACGACGATCGGTATATCAATTTTTTTTATATCCTCGATGCGTTTAAAAGCCTCCCCCAATAATTGAGGAAAAATAACCGCATCAGCTTCCGGGATATCGGAACCGAGTGATAGAGGTGCCAGTATGTCCGCTTCTTCAGCCAGTTGGTTTTTCAGACGTTCCAGGCCCTGATCGAACTCTTCATCTTTGCCGGGCATAAAATAGATTGGAACTAATCGTGATTTCATGGTGCACCCCTTTTTTTAGAAATAATTTCTAAATCCACCCAATTTGCTTAAACAGTGGGTTATTGGCCCTTGGTCTCGTTTTTAATACTGCGATAAAGATCCCGATAGTATTTATC
>CAZSON010000096.1:0-10169 GCA_964608375.1 uncultured Desulfobacter sp.
ATAGTTCATTGAAAAAACTGTGAACTGTGAACCGACAACTGTGAACGGTTACAATCTTTAATATGTAACCGAACCGGAACCGATCTGTTTCAGGGGTTGCGTTTGTCCTTCAATATATGGTTGGAGATCACAATTCGTTGAATCTCTGAAGTGCCTTCATAAATCGTAAAGACACGGGCATCCCGGTAGAATCGTTCAACCGGGTACTCTTTAACATAACCGTATCCGCCGTGGATCTGAAGGGCCTTTTCGGTTACCCGGTTGACCATTTCAGAGGCAAAAAGTTTTGCCATCGATGCTTGGGCGGTATACTTTTCACCGCGGTCTTTCATAGAAGCGGCAGAAAACATCAGTTGCCGGGCCGCTTCGATTCCGGTCGCCATATCGGCTATCATCCACCGAAGGCCCTGAAATTTGGAAATCGGTTGCCCAAACTGCTCCCTCTCCTTTGCATATGTTACCGATGCATCCAGCGAAGCCTGAGCAACACCCACCGACTGAGCGGCAATCCCAATTCGGCCGCTGTCAAGACCGGTCATGGCGATTTTGAATCCTTCACCTTCATCTCCGATCATATCTTCAGATGGAATACGGCAATTCTCAAAAATGAGATCGGTTGTGTCGGAGGCACACAGGCCCATTTTTTCTTCCATTTTCCCGATATTGAATCCGGGTGTCCCTTTTTTTACTAAAAATGCACTGATTCCTCTGTGACGTTTTGTCACATTAGTCTTGGCAGTAACGATGACAAATTCCGCATTTTTCCCGGTCGTAATAAAGCGTTTTGTTCCATTAATGATATAGTGGTCACCATCTTGGACCGCAAGCGTGGCCTGCCGGGCCGGATCTGAACCTGCCTGGGGTTCGGTCATTGCAAATGCGCCGATGATTTCTCCCCGGGCCAGCGGTTTTAAGTATTTCTCCTTTTGCCGCTGGTTTCCATAGACCAACAGGCTTTCACAGACAATGGAGTTATGGACAGACATGACAACGGCGGTTGAAGCACATGAATAGGCAATCTCCGACAGGGCGATAGCATAGCCGATTGTATCCGAACCTGAACCATCGTATTCAGGTGGAACCATCATTCCCATCAGCCCCAGCTCCCCCATTTTCTTCAGGTTTTCAATCGGAAATTCCCTGGTCCTGTCACGCTCCATGGCGGTTGGCGCAATTATGTCCCTTGAGAACTCCCTGACCATCGATTGAATCATGAGATGTTCATCGGTAAAATTGAAAGACATCTGCAATGCTCCCTTCGGTTAAGGGCCGTAAATAACCACTAAAAGCTCTGATTTTTCTTTTCCGACATTTCTTAGGTTATGGTTTATACCGGAATTAAAATGAAGTGACTCTCCTTTTTTCAACCGATTGACATGTTCGCCAACGGTAATTTCAACTTTTCCGGTCAGGACAAATACGAATTCTTCTCCCTCATGATTGTAACCAACCCCTTCGTGATCCTGCATGGCTTCTACGGTAACACGAAACGCTTTCAGGTGCTTATTTTCAGCGCCAGGTGTCAGGGTGGTATAAGCGTAATTGTCCGTTCGTTTAGTGTATGCTTTTATGCGGTCCTTCAAAGTTGACGTCCGTTCTTTCAACAATAAACCTGAATCTATCCGTAAAGCTCTAGCAATTTGCAGCAGTGTTCCAACGGGCGGTGTCACTTTTCCGGTTTCGATCTTTTTGAGATAATCAATGGACAGTCCGGTTTCATTGGCCAATTGTTCATAGGCGATCTTTTTTTCCGTTCTGATCTTTTTTATCTTTTTCCCTACAGGTACCGGGATTTCAGTCTTTTTCCTTGGCATAATGCCTCCCTAAGTGTTTATTATAGAAGTAACATCACATATTGCGACGATATTTTCCCCCAACATCATACAGCGCCTGGGTAATCTGACCCAAAGTGCAGAATTTAACACTGTCCATCAGCTCGGTGAATATATTTCCTCCGTTTAGTGCCGTCCTTTGGAGGCGTTCTAAGGCTTTTGGCGCTGTTTTTTCATTATCTTTTTTAAATGCCTCAACTCGTCTTAGCTGGGATTTTTTCTCTTTTTCGGTCGCCCGTGTCAATTCGACCGATTCGCTCAGATCACTTGAATCCGCATCCGGATCACGAAAGGTGTTCACGCCGATGATCGGTAGTTCCTCGGTATGTTTCAACTTTTCATAGTAGATCGACTCTTCCTGGATCTTATTTCGCTGATACCCGGTTTCCATCGCCCCGAGCACGCCGCCCCGCTCTGATATCCGCTCAAACTCGGTCAATACAGCCTCTTCCACCAATCGGGTCAACTCTTCAACAATAAAGCTTCCCTGGTTCATATTTTCGTTCTTGGTTAGCCCCCATTCCCGGTTTATGATCAGTTGAATGGCCAGCGCCCGTCTGACAGATTCACCACTGGGCGTTGTAATCGCTTCGTCAAAAGCATTTGTATGGAGACTGTTGCAGTTGTCATAGATCGCGCAAAGGGCCTGCAGTGTGGTTCGGATATCGTTGAATTGAATATCCCGGCTGTGCAGGGAGCGGCCGGATGTCTGTATATGATATTTGAGCATTTGAGAACGTTCGGAAGCCCCGTATTTTTCTTTCATCGCAATTGCCCAAATTCTACGGGCTACCCTGCCGATCACGGTATATTCCGGCTCCATTCCATTGGAAAAGAAAAATGACAGATTCGGCGCAAAACTGTCGATGGCCATTCCCCGGGACAGATAGTATTCGACATAGGTAAATCCGTTGGCCAGGGTTAGGGCAAGTTGTGTAATCGGGTTGGCCCCAGCCTCGGCAATATGGTACCCGGAGATGGAAACCGAGTAAAAATTTCGGACATTGTTTTCGATGAAAAATTCCTGAATATCCCCCATCATTTTCAATGCAAATTCAATGGAAAAGATACAGGTATTCTGGCCCTGATCTTCCTTTAGAATGTCAGCCTGGACCGTCCCGCGAACATTGGTCAGGACGTGGGATCGAATCTGTTGATATTCTTCTTCGGTCGGTTTCCTCTTCTTTTCCGCTTTGAACCTATCGATCTGCTGGTCGATCGCTGTGTTGAAAAACATGGCAAGAAGGAAAGGGGCAGGACCGTTGATGGTCATGGAAACCGAGGTGTTTTCAGCTATAAGTTCAAACCCGTCATAAAGAACCTTCACATCGTCCAGCGAACAGATACTGACACCGGAAGTGCCGACCTTACCATAATTATCCGGGCTTCGGTCAGGGTCATATCCATATAATGTAACCGAATCAAACGCGGTGGACAAACGTTTTGCCTTGTATGCTGAAGATAAAAGCTTGAACCGCCGGTTGGTTCTGGCCGGCTCGCCTTCTCCGGCGAACATCCGGGTCGGTTCCTCATCCGTCCGTTTTAAAGGAAATACACCGGCGGTAAAGGGAAAACGGCCGGAGACATTCTCTTCCCGCATCCATCTGTAGATTTCACCCGGGTCTTTGAATTTGGGGAGAACAATTTTAGGAATCCGCTGGTGTGATAACGACTCGCTGTAAAGTGGAAGCCTGATCTCTTTGCCTCGAACCTGATAAACCAGTTCATCCTCTTTATAGAGATGACGGATCTCTTCCCATTCACTGAAACGTTGCCGGGTATCTTCCTCCAAAGATTTTTCAGCCGCCATTATTTCAGCTTTGAGCCTGGTGAGATGTTCCGACACATCACCTTTAAGACTGCTCTTGCTCAGCGAATTTGCTGTTTCTTTCAGATGCCAGACCTGCCGCGCCACGTCTGCCTGCGTCCGGGTCTGGTGATGATATTTTCCAATGGTTTCCGAAACTTCTGAGAGGTATCGGATGCGATGTGGGGGAATGATGATCGTTTTCGAAGTCGATGTCTTTCCTTTAGATCTGGGAAGGTTGGATTTCAGTTTCACACCGACTTTTTGGTCAATACCATCCAAAACCGCATGATAGAGCGCGGTAGTGCCATCATCATTAAACTTCGAAGCAATGGTTCCATAAACCGGCATCTCTTCGAGCGGCGTGTCCCAGGCTTTTCGGTTGCGCTGAACCTGTTTTCTGACATCGCGGACCGCATCGTCACCGCCTCGTTTTTCAAATTTATTCACCACGACCAGGTCGGCAAAATCGAGCATGTCTATCTTTTCAAGCTGGGAGGAAGCGCCGAATTCACCGGTCATGACGTAAATGGAAAGATCGACCAAATCAACGATGCGCGAATCGCCCTGGCCGATACCGGCGGTTTCGGAAATGACCAGGTCAAAGCCGGCCGCCTTGACCACCTCAATGACCTCGGGCAGTGCATCTGGAATCTCCGTGCGGGACAGCCGGGTGGCAAGACTTCGCATATAAACTCTGGGGTTTGCAATGGCATTCATTCGTATCCGATCGCCTAGAAGTGCACCGCCGGTTTTACGACGCGAAGGATCCGAGCTGATTATGGCAATCCGAATCTCCTTGAAATCGTGTAGCAAGCGTAAAATCAACTCATCTGTCAGTGACGACTTGCCGGCGCCCCCCGTACCGGTCATTCCGATAACCGGGATTTTTTGGGCGCCTGCTCTTTTTTTCAGTTCGGATCTCAATTGAGGAAGAGTTTTTTTATCCCGGCTTTTGGCCTGCTCAACTGAAGTAATCAGGCGAGCGACCATCAGTTTGTTGCCGGGTGAAAGGTCGTCAGGGTCAAAAGTGGGGGTTTTGATAGTGGAAAAATCGATCTGTTTCACCAAATGGTTGATCATCCCCTGGAGACCCCAGTTTGAGCCATCCTCCGGTGAGTAGATTTTGGTAACACCGTATGCCTCAAGTGCCTTAATCTCATCGGGCACGATAACGCCGCCACCTCCTCCAAAAATCTTTATCTGGTCTCCGCCCTTCTCTCTTAACAGGTCGACCAGGTATTTAAAAAACTCCACATGCCCGCCCTGGTAACTCGAAACCGCAACGCCCTGAACATCCTCCTCAATGGCTGCATCCACAATCTCTTTAACCGACCGGTTATGACCCATATGGATGACTTCAACACCGGTGTCTTGAAGTATCCTTCGCATGATATTGATCGATGCGTCATGCCCGTCAAAAAGGGATGTCGCGGTTACCACACGAATATCGTTTACGGGCTTATAAGCCTCAACTTCGCCGCTCATGCCCCCTCTCCTTTCTTGATTTTGGATTCTGACTCAAAACAAATCGATTGACAAACCATATAAAGCACATCTTCTTTTTTTGTCAATTAAAACCGACAGAGCGTAGCGATACCTCAACTTTAGATCACTTGACACTTCGTATTAATTAAAGGCAAAGCCGATTAGCTCTGACCCGGGTCCAGAGGATCAGGTTTTTGCTTCTGAATAAACAGTATGAGCAGACGTTCGGTCAAAAAAATTGACAAAGCGACTTTTGATGCAAAAGGTATGGAAATATCGGTTCAAAGTTCGATCAGGATGTAATCTTTTTTGCAGGGGTGCACATGAAAAACAACATACTTTTAAAAGAAGAAAAAGAGCAGGTGGCAATACTGACCCTTAACCGGCCTAAAGTAATGAATGCACTTAATTTTCAACTTTTATATGCGTTGAAAGAAGAGATTGAGACTTTACGGATTCGACCGAACATCCGGGTCATTATCATCACCGGAGCAGGCGATAAAGCCTTTTGTGCAGGTGCCGATCTGAAAGAGAGGGCCACCCTTAATCCAGCTCAGGTCAAAGAGTTTATCCTTACTGTCAGAAATCTTTTTACTTCAATCGAATACCTCAACAAACCTGTTATCGCTGCAATCAATGGAATCGCCTTGGGTGGCGGAACCGAACTCGCCCTGGCGAGCGATATTCGCATAGCAGCCTTAAACGCTTCTCTAGGTCTGACAGAAACACGGCTGGCAATTATTCCAGGTGCGGGGGGAACGCAGCGACTGCCCCGGTTGGTGGGCCGGGGAAAAGCCAAGGAGCTTATCTTCACCGGCAGGCGGGTAATGGCAGAAGAGGCACTTCAGATCAGTCTGGTAAATCGCACCTGTGAGAAAGCGCTTTTGATCGAAGAATGTTTGAAAATGGCGGCGATGATATGCGAAACAGGCCCCATTGCCATTGAACAGGCCAAATATGCCATTAATTACGGACTTGAAACCGATCTTCAGACCGGTCTTTCCATCGAGTCGAACGCTTATTGGATTACCATTCCGACCGAAGACCGGCTGGAAGCCCTTGCTGCTTTTGGTGAAAAAAGAAAGCCGGTATTCAAAGGGAAATAACCTGGTCCTACATTAAAATAGCTCAAGGGAGGTTTTTAAAGGAATATGACAGAATACGATTACTGGAAAATTTTTCCTAAGATGCCCAAAAAGGTGACCGTTGGCGACATTACTGTACGGGATGGTTTTCAACACGAAGAAAAATTCATCTCAACTGCAGCCAAAATTTTTTATTTAGAGGAACTTGTCTTTGCCGGATGCCGTAATATTGAGGTAACCAATCTTGGCAATCCATACATTATGCCACAGTTCAGGGACGCGAAGGAAGTTCTTTCCCATTTGAGAAGCGACCGCTTTAAAACCCGATGTGAAAAAAGAAAGATCAATTATGCTGATATATGTTTCACCGCTGTTACGATTCGTGAGCCTGCTGTTGATCAGGCCATTAGGTTAAAAGAAAAAGGCATCGGACCTGATCGCCTGCTGATGATGGTCTCTACTGAAGAGGAACACCATTTCGCCAACTCCGGTACAACACTTCCAGAATATTGGGAAGAGGCGAATCGCTGCATCAAGAAATGCAGCGATGCGGGTATGAAGATGTGTGGCACCGTCAGTACTATTTGGGGGAGCCCGATTGGGGGTGCAACAGCATTGAAGGATGCGGTCGAATTTTCAAAACGATGGATGGAGATCGGCGCACATGATATTGAACATGCCGACCATGACGGGAGTGCGTCTGCTGCCGATGTATATCGTTATTTTTCGATGGTTTTAGATAATATCCCGGACCCCGGACGTCATATCGCCCATTTTCATGAAACAAAAAGGGTGGCATCGGCATCTGTTTTAGCTGCTCTGCAGGCCGGAATTACCCATTTTGAGGCGACATTAGGCGGATTGGGAGGACAACCTTCCAATTTTCTGGACGACTGCCCAACCAAAGGGACCGGGGAATATTACTATGAAGACCCACGGTACGTTGGCTTGGTCTGTCTGGAAGACACCCTGGTTCAGATTGATGAAATGGGCATCGAACACGGCTATGATGTCGACAGGATCCTTTGGCTTGGCAAACAGATGGAAAAAACCATCGGTCGAAGACTCCGTTCCGATGCGGTTATCAACGGTCGCACCTTGAAAGAAGGTCATATACAATTTGCCCGTCCCGGGCTGGAACAGAGAAAGGAAATGTTTGAAGAGGACCCCGGCCAAAAGCTTCCGAATAAGTGGAAAGCCAAAGCCACGCTGCCCGAAAAGTATCGATCCATCTGATACCAATCGGGTATGCATATTTGGTGAATCAGCGTGGTTTTAAACCGATCTCCGACATCAGTTCCGATAGCGGTATTGAGAGCGCTTTTTCCAATACCTGGTCTGCTTGACTGAATATCCGGGCAAGTGTCGGCGTGAGGTTGAATCTTCGGCCGTTGGGCAACTGCCAGGGCAACAATTTGTGAAACCGTGCCAGTGTGATTTCCCGCAAGTCCCGCTGCAAAACATATCCACCGTCTGATAGTTTACCGATAAAACCGGCCTCCCGAAGAGCTGACAAAATATGGCTTAATCTCTCCCCGGAAAGATCAAAGAGATTCATCAATAATTTCTCCTTTGTCACAGGCTTTCCTTCAATATGGTATCGATGACATAGCCCCAGCACCTGCAAAGCTGGGATAAAATCCCCATCCCGGTGCGGCCGGTTACGCGGTTGATATACGCCAAAACCATGGGCTATTTCAGCGCCCAACAACACCACCAGCCAGGACAAATAAACCCATACCAAAAAAATCGGCACGGTCGCAAGGGCCCCGAATACCAGTTTATAGGTCGGTACCACTGTTATATAAAGGGCAAACCCTCTTTTGGCCAGTTCAAATAACAGAGCGGCGATGATACCACCGGCCAGGGCGTGAAGAGGTAAGACTTTGCAGTTGGGTATGCTGACATAAGCCAATGTCAGTGCCACACCGGTGAGCGCAAATGGCAAAAAAGTCGCTGCCCAGGCACCGACTTGTTCGGCAGCATCAGAAATAATGGGGAGCGAAACGAAGTAGGAGGTTAATCCAACACTGAACCCCACCAAAAGCGGTCCAAGTGTTAAAATCACCCAATAGAGCAAAAATATCCTTATCCATCGGCGCTTCGCCTTTACTCGCCAGATGGTGTTAAACGCTTTATCGATGGTCGCCATCAATGTCAAAGCGGTTACAATCAAAAATACGATTCCGAACAGTTGCAAACGTTGGGCCTGGACCACAAAATCTTTAAAATACTGCTCAATGATCACCCCGGATGCAGGCACGAAATTTCTAAACAGAAAATCCTGAACCTGTGTGGTAAGCTGGGAGAATTCGGGAAAAGCGGAAAATATGGCAAGTGCAACAGCCATAAGGGGGGCGAGCGAAAGAAGGCTTGTAAGGGCCAATCCGGATGCAATAAAGGTACAACGGTCCGCCTGGAACCGTTCCCAGACAAAACAGCCGAATCGAAATCCGTTTTCAAATAACTCCCTGATCTTTTTTTGAGTCATCTGGATAAACCTGCTACCCTGAGATGGCATGCAAAATCGCGATGGATCAAACCAGCCCCTGATCCAACATCGACTCAACGATCTTAACGAATCCGGCAATATTCGCGCCGTTCATATAATTTGACGGTGTGCCGCAGGCCTCACTGGCCTCCAGACAGGTTTTGTGGATGCTGTGCATGATCATCTGCAGCCGTTTATCAACCTCTTCACGTGTCCATGAAAGCCGCATGCTGTTTTGCGTCATCTCCAACCCTGAAACAGAAACACCCCCGGCATTGGCCGCCTTACCCGGCCCATAGAGAAGACCGCTCTCAAGAAAAATGTCGATCCCATCAGGCGTGGTCGGCATGTTGGCTCCCTCGCAAACCATGACGACACCATTTTTAACCAGATTTTGGGCATCTGCTGCATTGATTTCGTTTTGCGTTGCACTCGGGAATGCACAGTCTGCTTTGTGATTCCAAAGCGGATTGTATCCTATGCTTTGATCCACAGGCGTGTAGATGGCTGCGGGGTATTTTTCGGCATATTCCTCAATTCGACCCCTTCTCACGTTCTTCAATGTTTTAATAAAATCAAGTTTTTCCCGATCCATTCCGTTTTCATCAAAAACATATCCGGAAGAATCTGAAAGGGTGATCACCTTGGCATTTAAATCCAGAAGTTTTTCTGCGGTGTGCTGAGCCACATTGCCGGAGCCTGAAACCAGACAGGTGGTCCCTTCGAGTGAGCTATTGCGTGTAGCGAGCATTTCCGCTGCAAAATAAACCGATCCATAGCCGGTGGCTTCCGGGCGGATGAGACTCCCCCCCCAGTTAAGACTCTTGCCGGTCAATACACCTGTAAATTCATTTCGCAATTTCTTATACATGCCGAAAAGATAACCGATCTCCCGTGCACCGACCCCGATATCTCCGGCAGGAATATCTGTATTGGGGCCGATATGACGGAAAAGTTCGCTCATAAAACTTTGACAAAAACGCATCACTTCGTTGTCTGATTTGCCCTTAGGGTCAAAATCGGATCCCCCTTTCCCTCCGCCCATCGGCAGCGTGGTCAATGCGTTTTTAAAAACCTGTTCAAAGGCGAGAAACTTGAGGATGCCAAGATTAACCGAGGGGTGAAATCGAAGCCCTCCCTTATATGGCCCAATAGCGCTGTTCATTTCGATACGAAATCCCCGGTTCACCTGAACTTCTCCCCGGTCATCCATCCAGGGCACCCGGAACATGATCACGCGATCCGGTTCAATCAGCCGCTTCAGAATTTTGGCCTTTTGATATTCGGGGTTCTTCTCAAGCACAGGTTTAACCGACAATAGGACCTCGCGGACCGCCTGATGGAACTCCTTTTCGTTGGGATCTTTGTTTATCACCATCTGCAAAGTATCATCCATTTTTCTTCTCCTTTAGTAACCGTTTACAGTTGTCGGTTCACAGTTCACAGTTTTTTCAATGAACTATGCA
>CAZSON010000097.1:0-5407 GCA_964608375.1 uncultured Desulfobacter sp.
TAAAACGCCCCAAAATGGTCATTTAGAGAGCAATATGGACTTTTTACGAGTTCATAAAAAATTGTGCACAAAATTTTGAATTTTTTTTTGCCAATCCCTCCATTTATTGGTAAAAAAGTTCTTTTATATTGAGCATTTCAATTTGTCAACAGGTGAAATTATTTCTTTAACAATCTTCTGGTTGCCAAACGCGCATTAAGCCTGGGAAACTGATTCATATCGGTGTGGGGCAAAAATAGAGCAGCAACATAATTGTCCATATAAGATCCGGTTTCAGATAGTTCAAAATTCGTCATCTTTTTAGTTACCTCCACCACGTCCTGCCGGATATGGTTTGTCAGTGAACTCATCTTCGCTCCCATCAACGATCCATTACCGATAAATGTGACCTTATCCGGATCTGTTTCGGGCAGAAGACCTATAGTCATCGCTTTTTCAAGGTCCACATAGCTTCCAAACCCACCGGCCAGAAAAATATGATCGATATCCAAAACGGTGAGCCCCACCTCCTCTAAAAGCGTCATACAGCCGCTGTACATGGCCCCTTTTGCTCGGATCAGGTTATCGATGTCCGGTTCGGTTAGAACGACATTTCTGTCGATCTGGGTTTCATCCTTCCATGCTAGCACATATTCGTAGATCCCCCCATCTTCATGAATCCGGGGGGTGTCCAGGTCGCGGTCATATTTTCCGCTGTTATTAATGATACCCATCTCAAATAGCGTCGCCACAATTATAATCAGACCAGAGCCGCAGATGCCTTTGGGTCTAACATTTCCAACGGTGATAATCATTGGTTCCAACGTATTGGGATCTATGGAAAAATCTTCAATCGCCCCTTTGCTTGCCCGCATGCCATGTTTGATGCCACCACCCTCGAAAGCAGGCCCGGCTGAACACGCTGCACAGGCCAGCCAATCCTTATTACCGATCACGATTTCAGCGTTGGTGCCGATATCCATATATAACGTCAGTTTATCTGTCCGGTACATTCCGGATCCCATGACACCGGCCACAATATCGCCTCCCACATAACTCGAAACTTCCGGATAAACAAGCGCGGTAACGTGATCACCCAACGACATACCCAAACCCGCTGCTTTTATAGGAGGGTAAAGCGTCGAAGCCGGTACATATGGCGAGCGGCGAATGTATCTGGGGTTTATCTTGAGCAGCAGTTGGGTCATTGTTGTATTTCCGGCCAGGGTAATGGTTGAAATTTCTTCAGGATCAACACCGGCACGATCTATAACCTTGTTGATGATGCTGTTAATCGTGTGGATCACAACCTGATGGAGCTTGTCAAGGCCTCCCGGCTTTTCCGCATAAAGAATCCTGGAGATCACATCTTCCCCATAGCTTATCTGTCCGTTGAACTCACCATACTGCGACAGTGCATCACCGGTTTTAAGATCGATCAGTTGGCCATAAATCGTCGTTGTGCCGATGTCCATTGCAATGGCGTAGTTTCGATCAGTTGTATCTCCCGGCTGTACGTTGATGATCCGGGTACGCCCTCCCTCTTCGCGAACGGGACGGGCCAGTGTTGCCGTAACCCTGAAGCTGTCCTTTCTCAACACATCAGGAATTTTACGAATCACAGAAAGATCGACCTCGAGACGGTGTTCATTGTGATTCAGCCTTAAAAGGCTGATAAGTCTTGTGATATCCGCCAGGTTATCCTGGGCCGACGGCGGGGGAAGCTCCAGGTATTTTTTCTCCACCGGCGGAACGAAAAGCCCACTTTCTTTTAATTCCTCTATGTTCACTTTCTGAATGCGAGCGGTTCGCCTTGGGGTGCTTTGCATATTGAGAATGTCGGCGTCGATGGTCGACTCTACAGGGATACGAACGACCAAATCACTCCTCACGGTCGCCAAACAGGCCTGTCGGTAACCGCTTTCAAGATCCGCTTTACTCAAGGTTTCTGAAATACCATCCTCAACCTTACCCGACTCGATGATCACTCGGCATTTTCCGCAAACCCCGCCGCCACCGCAGGATGCATTGATATGAACCCCGGCTTCCATGGCGGCACGGATTAGACTTTCTCCATTCAGGACGAATATTTTTTTGTTATGCGGTAGAAACGTTATTTGGTGCTCATTCATCTTTGGTTTTCCCGTATCTTTTGCCGGTTCCGTCAACAAAGACCTTGAAGGCGTAAGCTCGGTTAGTTTTACTCCGGTTCATCAAATTTGCAAGTCAGCCGGAGAATATCACCATCGATGGAAGTCTTGATTTTGTATGGGAGCATTTTGAAGAGCTTTACCATTGGTTTGTTTCGAGATGATGTGAAGGCATGCATCCCTGAAATTTCGTTCTTCCTTGCCGCTTCTGCAAGTTTTTTAATCAAAATCTTGCCGATTCCTTTTCCCTGAAAATCCCTGTTCACTGAAAACGCAATCTCCGCACTGTTTTCTTCCATATCGAGAAGATATTCTCCAACGGCAACCACTCTTCCAAAACCGAACTCCCCGACAATCGCCACAATGGTTAGATTCTTAATATAGTCAATCTGGGACAAATCTTCCATTTCGTCACGAACGAAACTCGATTTGTCGTGAAAAAACCTTGAAATTACGTCCTTTTTGTCCAGATTGTAAAAATGTTCCTGAATCCTTCTTTGATCGACCGGTTTCACCGGTCGGATCGTGACCATTTCGCCATCAATTTCTCTCGTCTCTTCTATCTTAAAAGGATAGACCCCATGGATGAAGTCAGAGCGCCTGCGTTTGGCATCGAGGAGATTCATATTTTTTGCCGCCTGAAAGAGCTCATCTCGAAAATCAGGATGCGCAATACTGATCATGGCCAGGGCCCTCTCCTGGAGGCTCTTTCCAAATAGATTAACCGACCCATATTCTGTAACAACGTAATGGACATCACCTCTTGGAACCACTACTGCTGTATCGTTGAGTGTTGGGGCGATACGGCTCTTTGTACCGTCCCTCGATGTCGAGGTGAGTATGAGGATCGATTTTCCTTTCTCCGACTGGGCTGATCCCCTCACAAAATCAAGCATACCGGTTACACCTGAAAAGTGGTTGTAAGGGAGGGCATCTGCAGCTGCCTGGCCGGAAAAATCCATGGCCATCACCACATTTATCGATATCATCTGGTTATGACGGGATATGATACCCGGATCATTAACATAGTCAGAGGGATGGAACTCGATGGACGGATTGTCATGCAGAAACTCGTAAAGATTTTCAGTACCGATCGCACTGCTTGCAACCAGTTTTCCCTCGTTGTATCCTTTCTTTCGGTTTGTAATGACACCCCTTTCTATAAGATGCAGAATATCATCGGTCAGAAATTGAGTATGAATGCCGAGATCGTTCTTATTTGAAAGGCCCAGGAGGATTGCCTGGGGGGTGGCGCCCAAACTGATCTGCATTGTTGATCCGTCGTCGATGAGTCGCTCAATATGCCTGGCAATGATGTTTGCTGATTCCAATTCCGGATGCTCACCAATGGTAATGAGCGCCTCTTCATATTCAACGAAAACATCCACATCGTTAACATGGATAAAGCTTCGACCGAGAACTCTCGGCATTTTGGGATTTACCTGGGCGATGACAAGATCAGCCGACAGCGCAGCCGAGAGGGTGATATCCACAGAAACCCCAAGGCTCAACCATCCAAAATCGTCCGGGGGCGATACCTGAATCAGAGCGACCTGTATCGGGAGTCTTCTGTTTTTGAAGAGACGGGGAATAGCCGAGAGATTCAAAGGCGTGATAAACCGCTTGTTTCGCTCAAGCCCTTTGGCTTTAGCAGATCCAAGGTAAAAAGACCGGATATCTAAACTCTCCCCCTTTGTTTTGTTTGCAATCAATGTCAAAGGGGTGCTTTCCAGTGTCAGAAGCCGAACGATTTCGATGTTCTTAAAATTGGCATACGCTTCGGCAAGTTCCCGCACCAAATGTTGGGGTTCTCCGCAGGAAGACCCGATGAAAACCCTTTGCCCGTGCCGAATAAATCCAATGGCTTCCTTTCCGGCCCTCTTTTTTTTGGCATAGCTGTTTTCCCAATGGACTGTTGTCGCCATCATGATACCCAGATTACGATAATATTGTGAAAAAACCGGTTGAACACAAACCGGGAAAACACCCCCTTATTACCCATTTTGAAAATTGGGTTTTTTACGAAGCCGTCAATATTAACTTATCAAAGAATGGTTATCAAGAGTTACATACTCAAGCTTCGGGGATCGGATTTCGGGTCTTCCAGATAAGGATACCGATCGTCCCCACAGCTACAACAGAAACTAATCCGATTGCGGGGAAGACCCAATGAATTCCCATAGCGCTTTGGATTCTTTCCACCATTTTGACAGCCAGCGCCCCGACCCCAAAGGTTAAAACAAATTTGATGCCGAAAGCCGAGTGGTGAAACGATTCCGGTGTCATCCGGGCCACCAGTGTATTTTCAATCGGCTGCATGCCCAGAAGAAAGAAAAAATAAATCAGCGCCAGCAGAATCAAAGGTAAATCTAACATGATGGCCATGGCAAAGGCGGCCGGAATTGTCGTGGAGTGAAAGATAAGATAACAAAATTTAGGTTCAAATCGCTCGGCCAATCGGCCGCCGGTGAACTGTCCCAGTATTCCCATCAAGTAAATCAGACAGGCAATGGATGTCGCCACCAGGTTTTTGGACAGTCCCCCACCGATCACGGAAACTAACCATTGAAAAATCCCAGGGCTTTTCAGTTCAAGATAGGCCGGGAGAATTACAGAGGCGCCTCTATATGCCACCCCTCCGAACATCATGGCCACAAGGAGAATAAAGAAAGCCATGATCATTATATTTTGTTTTTTATCGCCCGAAGCTGATTCTTTCGATTGGAGCTGTTGCGTCAATGGGAAGACGATCATCAGCACCACACCCAAAATATTTAACAGTCCCAAAATAAGATAGGCGATCCGGGGTCCCCAGAGCCAGTCAGCAATGCCGGTCAACAGGGGCGCCATCGCAAGCCCCAGACTTCCAAACATGCCGTTATACCCCATGCCGATGCCGACCTGTTTGATCTCTTTTGAGATAAGCCCAAGGCCGGTCGGGTGATAGATAGCGGAGAAAAGCCCCAACCCCGCCAGCGTTATGGCCAATCCGGTGGGAGAATTGATCCACATCGCCGTGGCCAAAGCGCTGCAACATGAGCCCAGATAAAAGATCAGCATCAGAGGCTGAGCCTTCCACCGGTCAGCGACCATGCCCCAGGGTAGTGCGGTAATCCCAAACAAAAGGTACATCCAAAAGGAGATGGCAAGGACACCGGCGATGTCCATTTTTAACAGGCCGGTCAATGGAATTACCAAGGCAGGAAAAGCCAGCATATTGAAATGGCTCATAAAATGTCCAAAACAGGTGTTAATTAAAATTTGACGCTCCCGAATAT
>CAZSON010000097.1:5507-7639 GCA_964608375.1 uncultured Desulfobacter sp.
TTGTTTTGCATACGGTTCGCAGACTTAACCTCAAACTTTAATCATTTTGCGGAGTATTCGATGAACGGCCTAAAGCGTTACATAAAAACGATCGACTGGATTAACGAAAAGACTGGGATGTTCGCTAGTTGGCTGACCACTTTGCTGGTTCTCAATGTTTTTTATGATACGGTTATGCGGTATGCGTTCAATAAAGGGCATATTGCCCTCCAGGAATTGGAATGGCACATATTTTCGGTAATTTTTTTGATCGGTGCGGCCTATACGTTAAAATACGACGGCCATGTGAGAGTCGACATTTTCTTTACAAAATTCAGCTCCAGGGGAAAGGCCTGGATCGATTTTATCTGCACTTTTGCATTTCTAATCCCGTTTTGTCTTATCGTCATCTATTCCACCATCGGTTTTATTTCAAACTCCTGGGCGGTTGCTGAAACGTCTCCGGATCCCGGTGGACTTCCGGCCCGTTATATATTAAAGGCCATGATCCCTGCGGGTTTCTTTCTACTTTTGTTACAGGGATTCGCTCAGGCGTTTAAGAGCCTGCTCCATCTAATGGGTCAAGACATTCAGGACGAGGGCCCTTAAAATGACGGATCTTATACACGAATTCATGCCCCTGATCATGTTCGCGTTTGTTTTTGCGCTGTTACTGCTTGGCTATCCGGTGGCCTTCACCATCGGAGGGGTTTCTCTTTTTTTCGGCCTCATCGGTTTTGGCCCCGGCTTTTTCAATCTGCTGCCATTGCGGATCTGGGGCCGTATGACCGCCTTTACCCTTCTTGCCGTCCCGCTATTCATCTATATGGGCGTGATGTTGGAAAAATCAGGTATCGCCGAAGAGTTATTAGAAACCATGGCGCTTGTGTTTGCCAGGATTCGAGGAGGGCTGGCGATTTCAGTGATTTTTGTGGGCGCCCTGATGGGTGCATCCACAGGGATCGTTGGCGCAACCGTTGTCACCATGGGCCTTTTGTCGGTCCCCACGCTGATGCGCCGAAAATACAACAAGTCGCTTGCAACCGGAACCGTGGCGGCCTCCGGCACCCTGGGTCAGATCATTCCACCCAGCATTGTGCTGGTTCTTTTGGGGGACATCATCAACATACCGATCGGTGATCTTTTTATCGGGGCGGTGATACCCGGTCTCATCCTTGTTGCACTCTACATGCTCTACATTTTCATCATAGCATTTATTCGGCCAGACTGGGCGCCACAGGTCCCTAAAGAGGAATTGGATAAGATCTCCATGAAGGAGCTTTTTGGAATGGTATTTAAAGCGCTTATCCCGCCACTGGTACTGATGCTTTCCGTTTTAGGCTCTATTTTTGCCGGTATAGCCTCACCCACTGAAGCAGCCTCGGTCGGCGCCGTAGGCGCCACCCTCCTTACTGTGATCCATAAGAGATTTAACTACCGGGTATTATTGGAAGTCATGAAAACAACCACCAATTTGACCTGTATGGTCTTTATCATCCTGGTGGGCGCCACCACCCTGGGTCTGGTTTTCAGGGGGCTGGACGGGGACCGTCTGGTTCGCGGCTTAATCCTCGGCCTGCCATTTGGAAAATGGGGGATACTCCTTATCGTCATGAGCATCATTTTCATCGCCGGCTTCTTTCTCGACTTTATTGAGATCACCTTCATCCATGTGCCGGTGCTAGCGCCCATAATGATCGCCATGGGTGTCAACCCCTTGTGGCTGGCTGTCCTTATTGCCGTCAACCTTCAGACCTCATTTTTGACCCCGCCCTTCGGGTTCTCACTCTTTTATCTCAAGGGGGTCACTCCACCCGAGGTCCAGACCATGGATATCTACAAGGGCATCGTCCCTTTTGTCATCATTCAGCTCATCGGCCTTGTAGTGATCTGTTTGATTCCCGAAGCAGTTACGTGGCTGCCGCAGCTGCTTTTGGGAGACTAGTCAGGCGATCTTTCACGTGTCTCACCGATGGACTAACAGAAAGTGCAAAAAAAAACGGGGCCTAAAAGGCCCCGCATGTTTGAATCGGTTTATAACCGTCTCGAATCTACAGATACTTAAACGTCTGGTACTGCTCTTCGGTATATTTGGCCCATTCACCAACGTCATTTTGAAATTTACGAAATGACTCGTAGACCTTCTTGCTCGC
>CAZSON010000097.1:7739-10089 GCA_964608375.1 uncultured Desulfobacter sp.
CCGCGATCCAGGTTGGTGTAAATTTCCCCGCCTGCCACCAACACCGCATTTCCGCCGGCTTTGGCGACGACCTTGCCACCCAGGCCCGGGATACGCATCTTGAGTCCCTTGTAATCATCAATGGTCTTGATCTCCTTATTGAACCAGCCACCCGCCTGTACACCGGTATTGCCACCAAGAAACGGCTTTACATTAAAAGGGGCATAGAGCTCTTCCCAAAGCTTCATGCCTCCACCGTTTAAAATCCAAGCGTTCATGCCCTGGGCGTTAAGGCCGAAGGGAACAGCCGCAAAAAACTGACAGGCAGGCATCTTCCCGGCCCAGTAATAAGCTGCAGCATGTCCCATTTCCACCGTGCCTTGACTGACAGCATCAAAAACCCCCAATGCCGGGACCAGTTCACCGCCACCGTATACGGTAATGTTCAAGCGGCCATCGCTCATTTCACTCACCCACTTTGCAAACAGATCGGCGCCTTCACCGAGAGCCGGGAAATGCGGTGGCCAGGTGGTAACCATTTTCCATTTATACTTTTTTTGAGCATGTGCAGGAGCAACTCGTGTGGCCAGCCCGGTAGCGACGGCTGCAGCACCGATTCCAACATTCTTGATGAACTTTCTTCTCTTCATATGCATTCTCCTTTCCATGAGGTTAAGTGATGTCAATGGCAACATCACCGGTCAAAAATAACATCGACGTACTCCGATTCACCGAGGAATTTCCGGCATAGAGAGCACTTTCCCATCTTCTCGAAAAGGCTACTCAATTTCAACTATGAACATCGCTTATAAAATTGTGAGATCATGTTGTCAAGCGATAGATAGTTATTTTAAAAAAATCTTCCTTTTCAAGGGGTTGTGGGCAAATAAAAGACTGATCCATCGATGAGATTTAAGCCTTGACCCACATCTATTTTTCTCTTATAATTCCAACACAAGCTCAAGTTTCGCACGCTCAAATTCCAAAAAATTGCCGTCTTTTTCGGGGCTGCAAAAACATATCTTATCTGTTATCCCACGACAAACATGGAACGCTCTTTTTTTTGATTATAGGAATAGTTCATGCTTAATGTTGTTTTCATGCTGGCTTTTTTGTTTTTTGCTTTTTTATTTATCCTTGTTTGGATGATCCTGAAACGAAAAACAGAAAAAGCCTTTTCCACGATGGATGAACAATTGATGTCCTTTGAAAAAAGACAGGCGCATCTTGAGCATGTGGTAAAAGATGAAATGGCCCGAAACCGGGAAGAGGCAGCTAACAGCGACAAACGGACACGGGAAGAGCTCGGCCAATCCCTGAGAGGTTCAAGCGATTCATTGCTGATGCGATTGACGGAACATTTTGGCATGCACAAAAATCAGCTTGACTCATTTTCCAAACAACTTGGGGAGATGACTAAGCTCAACCAGGAAAAACTGGAACAGATGCGCAATACAGTGGAAAAACAACTGCGGGTATTACATGAAGAAAACAGCAAAAAACTCGAACAGATGCGGGCAACGGTTGACGAAAAACTGCAGACCACTTTGGAAAAAAGGCTGGGCGAATCTTTTAAACAGGTGAGTGAACGGTTGGAACAGGTCTATAAAGGTTTGGGAGAAATGCGCAGCCTGGCCACCGGAGTGGGCGATTTGAAAAAGGTTCTGACCAATGTGAAGACCCGCGGTACCTGGGGAGAAATCAGACTTGGAAATATTCTGGAGCAGATACTGACACCCGAGCAATATGAGGTGAACGTTGCGACAAAGAAGAACAGCAATGACCGGGTGGAATTTGCCATAAAGTTGCCCGGGCAGGATGTGGATAAAGAAACGATGGTCTGGATGCCGATTGACTCCAAATTCCCCCAGGAGGACTACCAGCGGTTGATCGATGCCCAGGAGACAGCCGATAAAGAACAGGCTGAAAAATCGATAAAAAACCTGGAAACAAGGATCAAGTCAGAAGCAAAAGAGATCAAAGAAAAATATATCGACCCTCCCTATACCACCGATTTCGGCATCATGTTTTTGCCTGTTGAAGGATTATATGCAGAAGTTCTGCGCAGGCCCGGATTGTGCGATACGTTGCAAAGAGAGTATCGTGTGGTTGTGACCGGGCCAACGACCCTTGCCGCTTTGTTGAACAGCCTGCAGATGGGGTTCAGGACCCTGGCGATTGAAAAACGTTCCAGTGAAGTGTGGGAACTGCTCGGTGTGGTTAAGACCCAGTTCGGCCAATTCGGTGATGCACTGTCAAAGACAAAAAAGAAACTCCAGGAGGCCAGCAACAGCATCGACAGGGCGGAGGTCCGCACCCGTGCCATAGAGCGGAAACTGAGGGATGTTCAGGAAATACCGGAAAAAGACAC
>CAZSON010000098.1:0-2823 GCA_964608375.1 uncultured Desulfobacter sp.
CCAGGATTGGATGGGAAAGCACACATTTTAATCGGCCGACAGGCATGCGGAAATCTCCTTGTTTTATCTTCAAAAAAGTGCGATACACCGGGGCAAGATTCAGTAGAAAATGTACGCAAAAGTCTGTCCTTTTGGATGAAATTATGGATAAAATTGAAGACCTCCGTAAATATCTTTTTTACCAAACCAACAAAAAACAGCCCGTTGTTCAAAAAGCTGACGGGATCCATCTATGGGACCATTCTGGTAAAGAATATATTGATGGCAGCTCAGGTGCCATCGTCTGCAATATTGGTTACGGAAATTCGCGCATTTTAGAAGTCATCCAGCAGCAGTCACAAAGTGCATTTTTTGCTTACCGCCTCCATTTTGATAATGAACCGGCGCTCAAATTGGCGGAACAACTGGTGTTGCACTCGGCGTCTCATTTGGACCGTGTCTTTTATGTTTCCGGTGGATCTGAAGCTGTGGAAACAGCGATGAAGATTTGTCGTCAGTATTTCTACAACCGCGGTGAGGGGTCACGTTCCATTTTCATCAGTCGCTCACCGTCCTATCACGGTTGTACACTGGGGGCGCTGGCTCTAACATCTTATGCGCCACTGGAAATACCCTTTCGGCCTCTTATCAAATCTTATCCCAAAATACCGGCGCCATACTGTTATCGCTGCGCATTTCATAAAACATACCCGCAATGCGATCTGGCCTGTGCGCGATATCTGGAAACAGTGATCTGCGAACAAGGGCCTGACAACGTGGCGGCGTTTATCGCCGAACCGATCGGAGGTGCAAGCACCGGCGCCCTCGTTCCTCCGGATGGATATTTTTCGATCATCCAGAAAATTTGCAGAACGTATGGTATCTTGTTGATTCTTGATGAAGTTATGACTGCTTTCGGACGTACGGGAAAATTATTTGGTTATGAGCATTGGGGTATTGAAGCCGATATCATTGCGCTCTCGAAAGGTATGGCGGCCGGTTACTATCCTCTGGGAGCTGTCATGACCAGAGAGTCCATCGTAGATGAGGTGGTCAGCAAGACCGGCTTTGCCCATGGTTTTACATATGCGGGCAACCCGATGGCATGCGCCGTCGGGCTGGAGGTTTTCAGCATCATCATTGAAAACGATCTGCCCGCCAACGTCGTTCGAATGGGCGCTATCCTCAAATCGGGCTTGCAAGACCTTGCCGATCGCCATACGATTATCGGGGAAGTCCGTGGAAAAGGGCTGTTGCTTGCCGTAGAACTAGTCGAAAATTCCAAAACCAGAGAACCATTTCCTGCCGGGCATAACGCCGGACAGCTGTTGACCGACATTGCCTATGATGAAGGTTTGATCATTTATCCAAGACGTCCCATTAACGGCCTGCTCGGCGACCATGTGCTGGTTGCACCACCGTTGATTATTACGGCCGAGGAAGTATCGGAGGTTTTAAAAAGGTTGGATCGATCACTGAGCCGGTTGATGAGTACGATTAAGGCCTCGGTTCAGTGATAACAGCGACACGCCAAACTGAATTTACGAAATGATTGACAAAACCACTTCATTGGAAAACGCATTAAAGCTTATTCATGACGGTGACACGATCATGGTCGGGGGCTTCGGTGTACCCGGTACGCCATTCACACTGATAGACGGGCTGCTGGATTTAGGTGTATCCAATTTAACTCTGATAAAAAATGAAGCCAATGAAGACGGGATGGGACTTTCGAAACTGATTGAAGCAGGTCGCGCCCAAAAGCTGATAACATCGCATCTCGGATTGAATGCCACCGTCATTAGCATGATGAATAATAACAAAATCGAAGTGGAGTTTTATCCTCAGGGAATACTGGCTGAAAAAATCCGGGCCGGCGGCGCCGGCCTGCTCGGCATATTAACCGACATCGGTATCGATACTATCCTGGCGGAGACAAAAGAGAAGGTCACCGTTGACGGGCAACCGGCAATCATCGAACCGGCCTTGAAGGCCGATGTGGCTCTGGTTCACGCCGCGGTTGCCGATCGCTTTGGGAATCTGATTTACGAAAAAAGCGCTCGGAATTTCAACCCGATCATGGCCACCGCGGCTACAAGCGTTATTGTGGAAACTGAAAAATTGGTTGAATGCGGGAAACTATTGCCGGATCATATTCATACTCCGGGAGCATTCACTGACCATATTGTTGTCCTGGATACGCTGGGTGAAGAATACGGCATTCTGGAGCATCATGTCCTATAAGGAAAAAATCGCCAAACGTGCGGCCGCAGAAATTCAGGCCGGCCAGATTATCAATCTTGGAATCGGTATACCGACCCTTATCCCAAAGTATCTCGGAGGGAATAAACAGACTATTGTTCACTCAGAGAACGGCATTCTCGGCTTGGGACTCCCCTGTAAACGCGGCACTGAGGATCGAAATCTCATCGATGCCGGCGGCACTTATGTCACCATCGAAACGGGAGCTTCTTTTTCTGACAGCGCATTATCGTTTACGCTGGTCCGCGGCGGAAGGTTGGATATTGCATTTATCGGGGCGCTGGAGGTATCTGCCACCGGAGACCTGGCCAATTGGATCATACCGGGAAAGTATTCTCCGGGAATTGGCGGCGGGATGGAACTGGCACAGAAAGCCCGGCGCTTAATTGTGGTCACGACACATACCACCCGGGACGGGCAACCGAAAATTTTAAATACCTGCACCCTGCCGCTGACGGCCAAAGGTTGTGTGAACACAATTATAACTGAATTGGCGGTTATCGACGTGCTACCGGTCGGATTGGTGTTGCGGGAAATCGCGATCAATACCGACGTCGAAACCATTATTTCCAGGACTGAAGC
>CAZSON010000098.1:2923-9909 GCA_964608375.1 uncultured Desulfobacter sp.
TCACCGCGTCTGAAGGATTTCGATATCACCAGGTTTATGACATGAATGATCGTACCGTTTTCCAGTTCAACAAAGTAGCTGATCTCCCCGCCCATGTAACTTCGATTTTTAATTATGCCGTTAAAAAAATTTATTCTTGCTTCAGGCATAGGTTGAACTTTAAGATCAATTTGTAATTTCTGAGCCCGTACGACGACCTCAACTCGATCACCTTCGATCCAGCTACCCGATGGATTGGCCAGCATTGTATTTCCATCGTTGAGCTTGACCTTAACCCAATCCCCCTCCAGCCCCATCACCACGCCTTCTGCGAAGTTTGAATGGCCCAGAAAATCGGCCACAAAATGGTTCGAAGAGTCATTGTATACCTCCTCGGGAGTTCCCTCCTGTAGCTTTTCCCCGTCCCTCATGACCACAACTTTATCCGACATCGACAGGGCTTCGCGCTGATCATGAGTCACGAATATCGTAGTGACACCCAGCATCTGTTGGAGATTACCGAGTTCCACACGCATCTCCTCACGAAGGTTCTCATCAAGGGCGGAAAGGGGCTCATCCATAAGTAGAACATCCGGTTCAATGACGATTGCACGGGCCATAGCGATCCGTTGCTGCTGGCCGCCCGAGAGCTGGGACGGCATACGATTCTCTACCCCCGGCAAGCGAACCATTTTAAGGGCCCGCGTGACCCTTTCTTGAATCTCTTCTTTGGAAACTTGGCGGTATTTAAGACCAAAAGCGACATTGTCGAAAATGGTTTTATGCGGAAAGAGCGCATAATTTTGAAAAATCATGCCCAGGTTTCGTTTATGGATCGGAACATCATTTACCCGCTTTCCCTTAATGAAAATGTCTCCCTCCGTGGGTTCTTCCAGACCTGCAACCATCCGCAAAAGGGTCGTCTTCCCGCAGCCAGATGGACCGAGAAGGGTAACCAGACACCCTTCTTCGATATCCAGATCCGTTTTTTTAACGGCCACGACTTTGTCAAAGTGTTTGACGACCCCCCTGAATTGAACGGCAGCGGCAGTCGTTTCTTTTTCCATTGATAGATCCTTCCCTAATTTTGCGCTGCGGGTTACGGACCAAAGGTTCGCAACCCGCGCTCAGTATTAACCACCGGCTTTAATGCGGTCCCATTTCTCAGCCCAGTCCACCTGGTGGGAGTTCCAATATTCCGGATCGGCAAAGAGATAACCCTTAAGCTTGCCGGTTGGATCAAAAGCAGGCAGTTTTTTGACTGACTCGGGCATCGGAACTTTCGTCGGATCGAGGCTGGACGGGTATTTCTGACCATCTGCTACGGCAATTGCAGCCGCCGGCGCCAGCATGAAGTTGAGCAGCTTCTGGGCGATGTCCAGATCCGTCCCCTTGAGGACAAAAATGCACTCCTGCCATGAGTAGCAGTTAAAAGGAGACAGGAAACCAATGGGGTGTCCCTGGGCTTGTAAAGCAGCGACCCGGCCGGACCATGCCACTGTGGCATAGATCTCTTCATTGGCCAACAGACTCATGAGTTCCGCACCGGAACCCCAGTATTTCTTAACCATATTACGCTGTTTTTTCAAAGCCTTCCAAATAGCATCCATGTCTTTTATCTGGTTGGGGTTCTGTCCTGTATGCAGAGCAGCATACCATATATTGGTGCGCCAATCACCCCAGCTTCCCAGCTTGCCCTTAACCGCTTTGTCCCAAAGCAGGGACGCTCCTAACTTTTCGGCTGTATCTTTTGAAATGTATTTGGTGTTGTATGCAATACCGGTTTGACCAAAATCATAGGGAACGGCTGAAAGTCTTCCGTTTGTAATGGCCCGGTAGGGGTCCATCATTGCCGACATGACATTTTTAAGGTTGGGGATCTTGCTCTCATCCAGTGTTACACCATAACCCAGTTTTACATACCGGGCGTAATCAAACACACCGCTCAGGTGCGCCAGGTTAAACTCACCGCCTGGCGGGAAGGATGCTTTGACCCTTGTAAGATAGGTATCCATATCCCCGAATTCACCATCTATAACCTTGATTCCCGTAGCCTTAGTAAACGGTTTGAAAGCATGTTTTCGAAAAGCTTCGGAAACCACGCCGCCCCAGCCGTCAAAGCGGATGGATTTGGCTGCCCAGGCGTTGCGTGCCAAACCGCCAAAAGGACCACCTACTAATCCTGCCGCAGCACCGGCGATACTTAAAAATCTCAAAAAATCGCGCCGGCTTAACTCGCCATTGATGTAATGTTCATAAACAGTGTGAAATTTTTTGTTGCATTTGCTCTCCATGGTTTCCCTCCTTCTTTATATGGTTACGATTAACGGCTTAAATGGTTTTCAGATATAGTCTTCCAGATAAAGACGCTATCGGATGACTTTATCATCGCCATTAAAACCCTTCGGTGTAATCCCCTTTGGATTACAGCCGCAAATGTTATTCATATTTCACCTCTTTTACTCAGTTTCAGGTCAAGAACTCCTGGAAAACCTGCGAACCAAATACCCGGCTAACAAAGGTGTCGAAATCGTCAGGAAGATCATCACGGTACCCAGAGCGTTTATCTCAGGGCTGACGGAATTGCGCAACATGCCGAAAATCTTGACCGGAACTGTCTGCATCGATGCCGTTGCCCAGAACAGCGTGGCGGTCACATCATCAAAGGAGATGGTGAATGAAAAGAGCATGCCCGCCAGTATCGCCGGGGTCAAAAGCGGCAGAGTTATCTCTTTGAAAGTCTGCAAAGGGTTGGCGCCCAGAGACAAGGCGGCTTCTTCATATTCTCGCTTGATACCCACCAATCTTGCCTGAACTACCAGAAGCACGTAGGGCAGGGTGATGACCACATGTCCGATGAGGAGCAACAAAAAACTCTTGGGCTGTTGAAGCCACCGAATAAACAAAAGCAAAGCTACGCCCAGGACAACTTCCGGGATCATAATCGGCGTTAAAAGCAAGGTGTTCAGGGTATTTTTACCCGGAAACTCAAATCGAATAAATGCCATGGCAGCCGGAATCCCGATCGCTGTTACCAACACGGCCGTCAGGGAGCCCAGGATCAAGGAATTCTTAAAAGCCAGGAGGATGGTTTTATTCTGGGCCAACTTGATATACCATTTGAAACTGAAGCCTTTCATCGGAAAAGAGCCGAATTGTTCGGGATTGAAAGAGAGTATAATTACCGCAACAATTGGAGCGAACATGAAAACATAGACCAAGACAGTGTAAAGGCGAATCAAAGACCATCCGGATATCATTTTCATAAAGAAAATTTCACTGCAAACTTTTAAATATCTGGGAAATGCCCAGATAGCGGTTATAGGTATATACAATGACGCCCAGGAGGCTCAAGAGGATAACACTGATAGCTGAACCGAATGGCCAATCCAGGGTGCCGATAACCCTCTTGAAAATCAAATTGGCGATCATGTCGTTTCCCGGGCCGCCTAAAATCATGGGCGCCAGATAGGTTCCGGCCGTTAACACAAATACGAGCAAACAGCCTGCACTGATCCCCGGAAGACTGAGCGGCAAGGTAATCTCTTTGAATGCCTGCCATTCGGTACATCCCAGGCTTTTGGCAGCTTCGTGAAGACTTTTGTCAATTCCCTCCAAGCTTACGTAAACGTTCAAGATCATGAAAGGCAACAAATACTGAACCAGGCCCAAAATGACCGAACCTTCATTATAGAGCATGGCTAGCGGGCTAGACAAAATACCGAATTTGATCATGAGGTGGTTAAATAGTCCGGTGTCGCCAAGGATGTTGACCCAGCTCATAGTCCTGATGATGAAACTGACCCAAAATGGGAGCATGATGAGCAAGAGAAAAATAGCTTTGTACTTGGTTTTGCTTTGGTAGAAAAAATATGCCGGGATGTAGCCCATGACCAGACATATGGCCACCGTTTCCAGGGAGACACGAATGGTCCGGATAAGGATGGAAGGATAGAAGAAATCAGCAAAAAACTTGGCATAATTCCCGAACTGAAACGCCGGAATGTCAGCCCCGGTTGGCGCTCGAAGCCAGAAGCTGTAGACCACAATAAAACAAAGCGGGACTACCAATAGAAGAAAGACGGCACTCAGTGCAGGCGACAGCAATCCCAATGGTTTCCAAGTTTTATACTGCATAAGACCCCAGTCACAATAAACAAATAATAGTTATGATTTTAATGAATTCGTTTCTTGGGGGTGATTCAGTATCTTTTGTGTAATAATTACTTTTAGAAGAAGTTGAATTTAATGTCAAGCATCAACTCGCCTTTATAATGTATGGACAATCTTTAACTGCGTGGTGTATAAAGCAGCTCTTGGCAACAAACATTTAATGGAGGAGTGCAATGGATGCAAGGCGGATAATCGAGAGGTTGCGGTCAACATTCCCATTTCGCTTGACGAGCATTGACTCGCATACGGCAGGAGAACCTACGCGGTTAATCATTGGCGGAATTGATCCAATCCCCGGTGCAACAATGAAAGCCAAGCGTGAATATCTAACAAACCACTTAGATCACATCCGACGCCTGCTTACCCGCGAACCCCGCGGGCATCGAGGTATAATGGCCGCTCTTCTGACTGAACCGGTTACTGATGGGGCGGAATTCGGTCTTATTTTTATGGATGCCCGCCGCTACCCTTTTCTGTGTGGGCACGCCACCATAGGGGCAATCTGCGCCCTTAATGAAGCCGGGGTGTTGGTTCTAGAACACTCGGATACAACGATCATTGTCGACACGCCCTCCGGCCCTATGGAGACCACCGCGCTTGTCCAAAACGGCAAAATTGAATCCGTTGCAATTAAGATGGTGCCCTCGTTTGTCTACGGAGCGGATCAAATGCTGAACCTGCCCGGGGTTGGCTCAATCCTTACGGATACAGTATGTGTGGGGGGTTTTTTTATCATGATTTCGACTGAGCAAATAAATCTGGATTTGACTCCGGAAAACAGCTCAGCGCTGATTAAAACGGGTATGGCCCTGATAGATGCTGCGAACCAGCAACTTTCCGTCCGTCACCCCACAAGGCCGGAGGTGAAGACGGTAGATGTGGTTGAATTTTATGATCACAGCCGGCATTCGGAAAATAGGGGGTCTAACATCGTTGTTTATGGTGAGTCTCATATGGATCGGTCCCCCTGCGGCACCGGTACGGCGGCAACGATGACGCTGCTACACCACAACAGGCAGCTACCTGTCGGACAATTATTTATAAATCAAAGCCTCTTGGGAACAACATTTGAGGGACGGGTTGTTGCGGAAACCCGGGTAGGAGATTTGAAAGCCGTGGTCACAGAAATTCGTGGCAGCGCTCAGATCACCGGGATGCACGAATTTGTAGTTGACCCTCAGGACCCGTTTCCGGAAGGATTTTTGCTATGACCGATAGAGGTAAGGCAGCTGATCTGCTTTTGCTCAACGGCAATTTTCGAACCCAGGACCCGAACTGCCCAAGGGCTGAAGCAGCGGCCGTAGCTTCAGGCCTGATTTTAGCCGTCGGAGACAATGATACCGTTGAAGATCTGGCAAACTTCGATACTCAACGCATCGATCTTGGCGGAAGGCTTGTACTGCCGGGCATAATGGATGTTCATTTTCACTTTTATGATTGGGCGATTGGCCGTCTGAATTTAAACTTGACCGATCTGAGATCCATGCAGGAATTGATCGGTTTGGTGAAGTCCACTGCCAGAGCAACACCCGCAGGTGACTGGATTCTGGGACAGGGATTTAATGAATCGGATTGGCCGGAAAATCGTATGCCCACCCGTGATGATCTGGATGCCGTAGCACCTGCCCACCCCGTTGCGCTCTGGCGTTGCGACTTGCACCTGGCCATTGTTAACTCTTTAGCCCTTGAACGTTCCGAAATCGATGCAAACACCCCCGATCCACCCAATGGAGTGATCACCAGAGACCCGTCCGGCCGGCCCAATGGAATCCTTCGAGAGCTTGCCATTAATCTGGTCAAGGACGCTCTTCCGGAACATAGGGAAGAAAAAGTTATTGCGGCCATGCGAGACGGCATTGCGGTTTTACATTCTCTAGGGATTACCGGCGTGCATGACATGCGTCTAATGGGTGGCATTGAAGGGGCGACTGCCTTCAGAGCCTGGCAGTACCTCCGAGAATCGGGTGATCTTAATTTGCGATGCTGGGTAACGCTCCCCGGTGAGCGCATTGATGAAGCTGTTGCACTGGGGCTTAGAACCGGCCTGGGTGATGATTGCCTTCGCATTGGTCTTATGAAATTTTTTGCCGATGGCGGCATGGGGGCCAGAACCGCGCGGATGATTGAACCGTATCTCGATGCGGATTACGGTATGCCCTTAACTTCCATGGCTGAGTTGCAGAAAGCGGTGGAGAAAGCAGATCAGGCTGGATTTGCTGTGGCAATTCATGCGATCGGTGATCGTACCAATCGCGAATTGATTACGGTATTTGAGAAACTGAAAAAACAGCAAACCGGAGCGGGGAAAAAAGGCTTTGGCCCACCTGCAATTCCTCACCGGATTGAGCATGTCCAGATGATCCGGCCGGGAGACCTTGCCCGGCTGACACGCTTAAATCTGGTGGCCTGTGTTCAGCCCCATAATCTGATCCTTGATATCAGCATGATCGATCAGTGTGTTGGCCCCAAGGGGAGTTATACCTATACTTTCCGCGATATGATAGATGCCGGTATTCCCTTATGTTTGAGTTCTGATGCTCCGGTCTGTAACCCGAGTCCACTTGTCAATATCCACGCTGCTGTAACGCGATGCAGACAGGATGGTACGCCTGCAGGTGGCTGGTATCCCCGGCAAAGAATTTCAGTTGAGGAAGCCGTGCGTGGTTACACCCTGACTCCAGCGATTGCAAGCGGGGTTGGCGACAGCCTTGGCAGCATTACGGCAGGCAAGCGAGCGGATATGGTCATAATTGACCGCAACATATATGATATCGATCCGATGGACATCATCCATGCAAACGTTGATATGACAATTTTTAACGGCAGGATTGTAT
>CAZSON010000099.1:0-9758 GCA_964608375.1 uncultured Desulfobacter sp.
CGATTTTTTTTTGTTGACCATAAAAAATTTCAACCGAAGGGTCAAACAAAGAATTGGTACGAACGCCTTAATTCAAAACATTTTCCTAAAAACCGCAACATATCACTCAAAACCGACGGAGGAGTTAAATTAATTGCGGCACAACAGTTGCAAATGTTCAACAGTTTCTGTTATTCTAAATTCGAGTTAAAATGGATCTCACGTAACCGAAAAAGAGGCAAATGCGTGATGGTAAAATCGCCGCTTCCCGCGCTAAATGACATCGAAGGGTCTAAAGTTCCGAGCTCTTTTCCATTAATCGTCGATGCACATGTGCATCTATTTCCGGAACCGATCTTTAAATCCATCTGGAAATGGTTTGATAAATACGGGTGGCCCATCCGTTATCAGTTTCGCTCGGCCACAATTTTAGATTTTTTATTATCCCGCGGTATCGGTCATGTGGTCGCTTTTTCGTATGCACACAAGCCGGGAATTGCATCTGAGTTAAACCGGTATATGGCAAATAAATGTGCGCAATTCCCGCACAAAGTTACCGGTCTGGCAACGGTCTTGCCCGGTGAAGAAAAAAGTGAACAGATCCTTAAAACAGCTTTTGGCGCCGGTTTGAGAGGCGTTAAACTTCATGCGCATGTGCAATGTTTTGACATGAACAGCGAAGAAATGGATATTATTTACGATCTATGTTCATTGCAACAAAAGCCGATTGTAATGCATGTCGGTCGAGAGCCAAAAACAGGCGGTTATTCATGTGATCCCTATCTGATTTGTGGGGTAAAAAAACTGGAGACCGTCATCAAGAATTACCCCGAACTTAAGATATGCGTACCACATTTCGGGATGAACGAATATCTGCCCTATAAGCGGTTGATCGAGAAATACGACAACCTCTGGCTCGATTCGGCAATGGTACTGACAGACTATTTTCCGAATAACAGCGCCTTTAAGCTCAATGAGATGAGAATGGACAGAATAATGTACGGATCTGATTTTCCAAATCTCCCTTTTGCATGGGATCGGGAGCTAAAATGGATCCATAAAACCGGCCTCCCGGAAAAATTCCTTGAACGCTTTTTGGGAAAAAATGCGATCGATTTTTTTTCTCTACCCAAAAGCTAAACCTTGTGGTAGTCGACACCATCATGAAAAAATTCTTTGAAACAACCGCTTTAGAAAAAGTATTTGAATATATGTCTGTTTTTCCCCCGGTCGCGACCGATTTGGTTCCTTTGTCCGAAATAACGGGGAGGGCCCTGGCCGTCGATATTGTTTCAAATGGGAATCTCCCTGATTTTGCGCGCGCAACAATGGATGGATATGCGGTGCGGGCAGCCTCAACCTATGGCGCCTCAGAGGGAAGCCCCGCCTATCTTGTGGTTAAGGGTGCGGTTGCCATGGGGGAATCACCCCGGTTCTCCATCGGTCCGGGAGAGGCAGCCAGGATATCAACCGGTGGTATGTTGCCTTCCGGAACCGATAGCGTGGTGATGATAGAACATACCGAGCCGATAGACGATTTTACCATTGAAGTCTATCGTAGTGTTGCGCCCGGCCAGCATCAGATCGAAAAGGGCGAGGATTTTAAAAAAGGAGAAACCATTTTATCAGCCGGTCAGCGGCTGAGACCCCAGGAAACAGGCCTTTTGGCTGCCTTTGGCATTGAACAGGTCAAGGTCTTTCAACGGCCTGTCATCGGGATTATTTCTACCGGAGATGAAGTGATTCCGATCGATGAATCCCCGAAAGCCGGCCAAATTCGTGATATAAACACCTATACACTCTCCAGCTTAGTTAAAGAAGCAGGTGGCGTTCCAATGGTTTTCGGTATTGTTTCGGATAACTTTGATTCTCTGCTTGATAAATGCACTCAGGCGTTTGAGCAGACAGATATGGCTCTTCTCTCCGGGGGAAGTTCGGTGGGGCCGCGGGACTTTACTATCGAGGTTTTTTCCTCCCTTCCGGATGCGACGATACTTGTTCATGGAATCCCGATCAGTCCGGGAAAGCCGACAATTCTGGCTGATGTTCAGCACAAACCGTTTTGGGGCCTACCGGGGCATGTTGTTTCCGCCATGATAGTATTTACCGTAATTGTCAGGCCTTTCATTGAGCGGATCGGCGGCCTTTCTCCTCAACGATTGAGTAATTTTCGGATCCCGGCGACTCTGACCCGAAATATTTCGTCCGCACAGGGGCGTATCGACTATATCCGCGTGCGGTTAAATGAGAGAAATGGAACCCTTTGGGCTGAACCGATTCTGGGTAAATCCGGTCTTATCAATACCATGGTAAAGGCAGACGGTCTGATTGAAATCGGAATTCATACCGAGGGATTGGATGAAGGAGCGACGGTCGAAGTCATCCCTTTTTGAGTTGATTATATTGAGTTTCAAAAGTTGGAGAAAAATATGGGTATAAAACGAAATATATATCTTCAGATGAAAACGCTGAAAGAGGCCCGGAAAATCCTGTCCGACCGGTTTTCCTTATCCGGGATACTTTCCAGCGAGGTGGTTTCGGTACCGGATGCTGTGGGCCGGGTCCTTTCCGAACCGGTCAAGGCCAGGCTCTCATCCCCTAATTTTCATGCAGCGGCCATGGATGGCATTGCCGTAAAAGCCGAAAATACCTTTGGCGCCAGTGAGACAATGCCAAAAAAAATCACGGTCGGCAGGGATGTTGTCTATGTCAACACCGGAAATGTGATGCCGGACAATACGGATGCCGTGATCATGATTGAGCATATCCTTGCTTTGGAAGAAAACCAAATCCAAATCGAAGCGCCGGCGTTCCCCTGGCAACATGTGCGTAAAATGGGGGAAGACATTGTGGCAACCGAGCTATTATTTCCGCAGAACCACACGGTGACTCCATACTGTGTGGGCGCACTTCTTTCGGCAGGCGTGTTTTCGGTTTCGGTAAAGAAAAAGCCAAAAGTGCTTATCATACCGACCGGTTCGGAACTGGTCGAATGGCACGATGGTGATCTGAAAGACCCCGAGCCGGGTCAGGTGATTGAAACCAATTCATTCGTCCTCGGAAAACTGATCGAGTCATGTGGCGGAAGTTGGATGCGCCATAGCCTGTTGGGCGATGATCCGGCAAAAATAAGGGAAGCTGTCAAGGATGCGGCAGAAGATGACTTCGATATCATTCTGGTCGATGGTGGATCGTCTGCAGGATCCGAGGACTATTCTAAGAGTGTCATCAACGAGCTCGGTGAAATATTTATTCACGGCGTCACCATCATGCCCGGAAAACCGGTGATCATCGGTGCGGTTAACAATAAACCGGTCTTTGGCATACCGGGGTACCCGGTATCTGCAATCATTGCTTTTGAGCAATTTGTTTATCCCCTAATCTGCAGCATGCTCGGTCAGCCGGAAAAAGAAAGGGAGAAGCTTAAAGTCGAACCCACCAGGAAAATTGCATCCAAACTCGGTATTGAGGAATTCTTGCGCGTGAAGCTGGGAGTTGTAGGCGAAAGGGTAGTTGCAACCTCGCTGCCCCGAGGTGCAGGATGTATCACCTCGATCACCGAGGCAGACGGAATCATCCGGATACCTACCCATGTGGAAGGCTTAAACGAGGGTCAGCCTGCAACAGCCGAACTTTTGCGATCCCCGATCTTTATCCGGAATACAATAGTAGTTGTCGGAAGTCATGACAACACCCTCGATGTCCTGACCGATCTGATCAGGGCACGACACAGCCATCTAACCCTTTCATCAAGCCATGTGGGAAGTTTAGGTGGACTTATGGCGATCAAAAGGGGGGTTTGCCATCTGGCCGGATCCCATCTTTTAGATCCGGAAGACGGATCTTACAACATTTCATATATAAAAAAATATCTGCCCGATGTCAGAACAAATCTGGTTAAACTGGTTTTTCGGGATCAGGGTCTGATGGTACCTTCAGGAAACCCTAAGGGAATCAAAGGTATTGAGGATCTCATCCGCGATGATATTACATTTATCAACCGGCAGGCCGGATCCGGTACAAGGGTTCTTCTCGATTATGAGATAAAGCAGCTGGGCCTGAACGCAGAGAGCATAAATGGATATGAGAACGAAGAATATACCCATATGTCCGTGGCGGTAGCGGTATTGGGGCGCCGGGCGGACGTCGGCATGGGGATCCATGCGGCGGCAAAGGCGCTTCAGCTAGATTTTATTCCTATTATGACAGAAGAGTATGATCTCATTATTCCGCAACAACATTTTGAACATCAAAATATCCAGATCTTGCTTGAAATTATCAACAGCAAGGCATTTAAAAAACATGCCGGGGAATTGGGAGGATATCATACTGAAAAAACAGGCGAAATTATCAACATTGTTTGACTCGAGACCATGCCATATGAACTGATCGATCATACCGCTGATTTTGGTTTGCATGTTAAAGGTAGTGATGTCAATTCGTTATTTGTCAACGCCGCCCGCGCCATGTTCGATCAGATAACCGATACCCCGGTCTTAAAAGGGATAAAAACTGAACATGTCCGGGTAAAAGGGGATGATTGGCCCGATCTTATGGTCAACTGGCTGAGAGAGCTGTTATATCTGTGGACCGGTAAATCATTGCTGGTAAAAGGTGCGGTTATCGATTCTCTGTCAAAATACCGGCTTTCATCAACCGTAAAGGTCGATTTTTTTGATCCGAAGCGTCATGTGATAACAGGTGAAATAAAGGGTGTAACATACCACCAAATTCTGGTGAGAGGCGGAAAAGGGGGATGGGAGTCCAAAATTTTTTTTGATGTATGAAATAAACAGAATGGAACTAAAACAAATAGATAAATACCGGTGGGAACTTGCCAAAACCGGATCGATGCGCGTGCCCGGAATCGTTTACGCAACAGATGAAATGCTAAAAGGGGAGCAGCAAAATGAACCGCTGAAGCAGGTGGCAAACGTTGCCGCCCTTCCCGGTATTATAAAAGCATCTCTGGCCATGCCGGATATGCATTGGGGTTATGGGTTTCCTATCGGTGGCGTAGCAGCCTTTGACGGGAAGACCGGCATCATATCACCCGGCGGCGTTGGATACGATATCAACTGCGGGGTTCGTCTGGCAACCACATCACTTGTTGAAAAGGAAGTTCGCCCAAAGCTTGAAGATCTGGTCAACGCGCTTTACCAACATATTCCCTCAGGAGTTGGATCCACCGGCTCTATAAAACTTTCCATTTCCGAAGAAAAAAAGGTGCTTACCGATGGCAGCCGCTGGGCGGTGCAACACGGTTTTGGCATCGGTTCAGATTTAGATCACACCGAAGACGGTGGGTGTATGGAAAATGCAGATCCTGACGTAATCAGCAATCGGGCCCTGGAAAGGGGAAAAAAACAGCTTGGAACCCTCGGGTCGGGGAATCACTTCCTGGAGGTTGGTGTGGTAGAAGAGATCTATGATGCAAAATCTGCACAGGCGTTCGGGCTTTTCGAAGGGCAGGTAACGCTCATTGTCCATTCAGGTTCACGCGGATTTGGGTATCAGGTCTGCGATGATTTTCTGGCTTTGATGACAAAACATGTTCAACAATTAGGTTTCGAACTACCGGATCGACAGCTCGCCTGTGCATTGATTCAATCCAAAGAGGGGGTTCGTTATTATAACGCCATGGCGTGCGCCGCAAATTACGCATGGGCCAACCGTCAGATTCTAATGCACAATTCCCACGATGTGTTCCTGAAGGTTTTCAACATCGGTCCGAAGGCACTCGATTTGAACCTGATTTACGATGTGTGCCATAACATCGCAAAGAAGGAGCAGCATGTCGTTGACGGAAAAAAGCGGCTTGTCTGTGTTCACCGAAAGGGAGCGACACGCGCATTTCCGCCCGGACACCCTTCACTCTGCGATGCCTATCGCCCGGTGGGACAGCCGATACTAATTCCGGGTGATATGGGAACAGCCTCGTTTATTCTGGCGGGTACGGAAAAAGCGATGGAAGAAACCTTCGGTTCAACCTGCCACGGCGCAGGACGGGTGTTAAGCAGAAAGGCCGCTAAAAAGAAGAGCAAGGGAAGATCTATTCATCGCGAACTGGAAGATAAAGGGATCCTTGTCCGATGGTCAGGCAGATCTACCCTGGCTGAGGAGATGCCGGATGCCTACAAAGATATCTCCCAGGTAGTTGCGGTTGTTCACGGTGCGGGAATCTCAAAAAAGGTGGCTAAACTGAAACCGATTGCAGTGGTTAAAGGCTAGCATAAACATTGTTGTTTTAAGGAGAACTTGCATGAATCCGGGCATTTTTAGAGAATATGACATCAGGGGAATTACAGGTAAGGACCTGAAAGAAAATGATGCGTTGTTGATCGGAAAAGGGATGGGGACATTTCTCCAACAGCGCGGTCGATCGAGACTGACTGTCGGCCGTGATTGCCGGCTGACATCCGATCTTTATGCAAAAAATGTTATTGAGGGTCTCTTATCTACCGGATGTGATGTGACCGACATCGGAATCTGTCCGACCCCTGTCTTATATTTTTCTATTACACATTTTGATCAGCAGGGGGGTGTGATGGTGACAGCCAGCCACAATCCTCCGCAATACAATGGGTTTAAGCTTTGCATCGGCACAGATTCCATATTTGGAAAAGACATCCAGAAAATTTTTCAAATTGTTTGCAATGCCTCCTTTTCCCAGGGAAGTGGCTCCCTTAGTACCGCTGATGCCACTTCGCCGTACAAGGCGTTTGTTGAAAAAAATATCAGCATCCCGCAGCCGCTAAAAGTTGGGCTGGATGCCGGCAATGGCACGGCCGGTGTGGTTGCGGTCCCAGTTATTAAAAAACTTAATTGCCAGGTGCATGACCTTTACTGTGAAATGGATGGCACATTTCCAAACCATGAAGCAGATCCAACAGTGGCATCAAATCTGAACGATCTCATCAAACTGGTCAGGGAAAAAAGCCTGGATGTTGGAATCGCCTATGATGGTGACGGGGATCGAATTGGGGTTGTTGATCATAAAGGGAATATTATCTATGGCGACCAGTTGATAATTATTTTTGCCCGGGAGATTCTCTCAAGAAAACCGGGGGTTACCTTCATTTCTGACGTAAAATGTTCAAAAACGCTTTTTGATGATATTGAAAAACACGGCGGCCGGGCCATGATGTGGAAAACCGGTCATTCTCTGATCAAACAGAAAATGAGGTTGGAAAAAGCAGAACTGGCCGGTGAGTTGAGCGGTCACATGTTTTTCAGCGATCGTTTTTTGGGTTTTGATGATGCCATTTATGCGTCATGCCGGTTAATCGAGATCCTATCTAAAACCGGAAAACGAATTTCTGATCTGTTGTCCGATGTCCCCCAAACTTACAATACCCCGGAAATACGAGTTCCGTGCCCCGATGAAAAAAAATTTGTTGTGGTTGAAAAAGTGACTGACTTTTTTCGGCAGGACCACAATGTCATCGATATCGATGGGGTTCGGGTTCTCTTTGAGGACGGGTGGGGCTTGATACGTGCCTCCAACACCCAACCGGCCCTTGTCCTCCGCTTTGAGGCCATGTCAGAGAAAAGGCTGAAAGAGATAAGAGAGTTGATCGAATCTGGTTTGGAGAGAATAAAGGGGGAACCGACGGAAATGATACTTGAATAGTTTTAACAAAAAAATATTCGGCACCCTGTTTTTGTCCATATTTACGACGGTCACAGGGGTCGGAATCGTCGTTCCCCTGCTACCGGTCTATGCCCATGATCTGGGTGCCAGCGGCCTGTATATCGGTTTGATTTTTGGATCATTCTCCCTTTCCAGGACATTCTTTTTACCCTATTTCGGGCGACTTTCGGATAAAAAAGGACGCAAGCCGTTTATTGTCAGCGGTCTTTTTACCTATGCACTTATATCGATTGCATTCGTCCTTTCTCATAGTGTTGAGTCCCTTATTGCATTAAGGTTCATTCAAGGGATATCCTCTGCTCTGATCCTACCGGTCACCCAGGCCTATGTGGGAGACATTACCCCGAAAGGTAGAGAAGGCTTTACCATGGGGGTGTTCAATATGTCTATCTTTTTGGGTCTGAGCATCGGACCATTGGTCGGCGGATGGGTGCATGATCGATTCAACCTTCAGGCGGCCTTTGTATGCATGGGACTTCTGGCTTTGATCGGGTTTTTATTCAGCCTTCTCCTGCTACCGCCAACCCGTTCGGAACGGTCATTATCCAGAAAAAACGGACTCATTAGCTGGGTCCAATTACTAAAAGATAAAGAGCTGGCCGGCCTTTTGCTTTTTCGGTTTGCCTATTTAGCATGTATCGGGATCATACTCGGTTTTCTCCCTGTTTATGCTGCTTCCGCATTCTCACTCTCCAGCGCATCCATCGGTATTCTTGTTATGCTCGGGATTTCTGTCAGCGGATTAATACAGATACCGATGGGCTTTTTAGCGGACAGAACAAATCGAAATTTAATGATTATCACCGGCGGATTAATCGCCGGCTTTGCCATTTTTTTATTTGAATGGGCCGGCGGTTTTTGGGATCTCTTTTTTGACAATGTATTATTTGGTTTGGGTGGCGGTATCGCAATGCCGGCGCTCATGGCGCTGGCGCTGATAAAAGGAAACAGCTCAAAAGCGATGGGATCGGTTATGGCGCTCATGACGCTGGCTCACAGCCTGGGGATGTTTGCCGGGTCTATTCTTGCCGGTTTGATAATGGATATGTTTCAACTCCGGCAGGCTTTTTTTCTGGGGTCTTTGATAATGGTGGCCGGCCTCGGCCTTTTCCTGTTTTGCATATACTCGCCCGCCAAAGGGCCAAAGGGTGGATTGGCGCTTCCTTAATAAAACCGCGAGCGGTTTTTATAACTCTTCAGGCGTAAAAGCCACAACATTATCGATCAGATCGGTATCGGCTAGAAGCATCACCAATCGATCGATACCGAGGGCATTTCCCGAAGCATCCGGCATGTATTTGAGAGATTTGAGAAAATGCTCCGGCATCGGATAAGCCGGTTTTTCAGAATCCCGGCGGATACTTATCTCTTTTTTGAATCGGGCCCTTTGTTCATCATGATCGGTCAGTTCGGTAAAGGCATTACACAGCTCAAGGCCGCCCATGTAAAGTTCAAAACGTTGGGCGAACTCTATGTTGTTCGGGACCAGCTTTGCCAATGCCGCTTTTTCAGCCGGATAGTCATAAAGAAAAAGCGGCTTTTTTTGCCGCAAGAAAGGCTCTATCTCCGTGACCATTACCTCGTCAAACCGGTTTTCCTCAAGCGTTTTTTTCATCGTTGATGAAGCAAATTTTTCAAAAGCCTCAACGACCGGCATCCTGATCCAAGGCAGCCGCAGATCGATGGTTTCTCCCTGGTACGAAATAAAATCTTCAGCCCCCGCACGGCCCGCTACAAATCGGATCAATTTTTCACATTCCGCCATCATATCGACATAATTGCTTTTAGAACTATACCACTCAAGCATGGTAAATTCGGGAAGATGTCTGCTACCCCGTTCTGCTTGACGGAAGCATTTGCAGATCTGGAATATGCGGGAATAACCCGATGAAAGGAGTCGTTTCATTTGTAACTCGGGAGAGGTCTGCAGAAACCATTCACCGGAAATTTCCGCATCAATGGTGCTCTCAGGCGCAGGTGCAGGCATCCGGACCGGCGTCTCGACCTCAAGATAACCATGGTCCGAAAAATATGCCCGGATCCCCTGCAAAACGATCGCCCTTAATGCCAGGTTATCTTTGATAAAAGATTGTCTGGAGCGATTCATGCTTCCCGAGTAATTGCC
>CAZSON010000100.1:0-9750 GCA_964608375.1 uncultured Desulfobacter sp.
TTCAAATGCTCATTTTTTTCAGAAGCTGGTTCGCAGCGGTCAGCATCGGGTCCCACACCGGTCCGAACGGCGGGGCATAGGCCAGGTCTGACCGGCTGAACTGCTCAACGGTCATGCGGCTGTGAAGTGCTACGGCCGCAGCGTTTATCCTGTGCGCTGTCCCTTCTTTTCCGACCATCTGAACCCCTAAAAGACGACCGGATACGGTATCTGCGATCATCTGAACATAAATTGGAGATGACCCGGGATGCGCATGGGCTCTGGAGCCCGATCTGATCGTAACTTCAACCGGTTCAAAATTGAATTTTTTCGCTTCTTCTGCATGCAGACCGGTCCGCGCCACCTCTAGGTCAAACACTTTGAAGACCGCTGTGCCGACAACACCGGGCAGGTTGGTTTGCCGTCCGCAAACATTGTCCGCCACGGCCCAGCCCGCACGGTTGGCCCGCAAGGCCAGGGGAATCCATACTTTCCGGCCGGTTACGACATGGTATGCATCTGCACAATCGCCGGCTGCAAAAATGTTTTTATCAGAGGTTTTTAGCCCTTTATCGACCGATATGGAACTGTTTACACCGAGCTTAATCCCTGCGTTTGCCGCAATGCGGCTGTTAGGTGTAACGCCGATGGCCACCAGCACCATATCGGCTTCAAGCTTAAGATCGGCGCAAATAACCGTCAGGCCTCTGCCGGATTTTTCAATTTTCTTTACAATGTGACCTGGATAAAGATCGACCCGATTCGACTCGACTTCTTCTTTTACTACTTCAGATAGCGTTTCAGCCATCCATGGCAGAAAAACCGGTCGCGGTTTAACCATGTCGACCTCTATATTTAAAGCCCGCAGCGCCTCGACCATCTCAAGCGCGATATAACCCATCCCGATAATCACCGTTTTTTTTACCGTGTTTGATCGGATGAAATCTTTGATTTTTCTGCCGTCTTCAAGGCTCTTCAGCGACATGACCCCGGGAAGATCGAAGCCGGGCAGATCGGGTATGATCGGAGATGCTCCGGTGGCGATTAACAGTTTGTCAAAAGAAAATTCAAATTTTTTTCCTTCCAAAGAGGTGCCAAAAACCATCTTGTTTACCCGGTCAATCTCTTCAGCCAGATGACCGGTGAACAGGCGGATCCCCTGTTTTTTCCGGAACACATCCGCCTCCCTTACCACCAGGTCTTCAATTTTACGCTCAGGATCCGCGATATTATACGGCATCCCGCAGGCGCTGTAGGAAACGTCCATGGTCTTTTCAAGGACCGTCACCTTTAAATCCGGCCAATGCCGTTTTGCCCGGCTCGCCGCACTCATCCCAGCCGCGTCACCGCCGATGACCACAAAATTCATGCGTGGCTCCTTTCAAGATACGATTTTTCTTTTTTCCGTTTTACACTTGAAAACCGCTAAAAGTAAATAGTATAAGGTAAATTACATTTTATCAAGCGGGGACAGATGGTAACTTTTAACACAAGCGACACAATCATCAACTCAAAAGGAGGTAACACGATGAAACGTTTCAAGTTTTGCGCATGGTTTATTGTGGCGGCATTTATGCTGTCAGGCGTGACATTTGCCGGAACACTCGATGAGGTCAAAGCCAAGGGCTTTGTCCAGGCCGGGGTTAACGGCGGAGTTTTCGGCTTCAGCGCGGCGGATAAAAAAGGCGAGTGGAAGGGCCTTGATGTCGATACGGCCCGGGCGATCGCCGCTGCGGTTTTCGGAGATGCCGGTAAGGTGAAATTTGTCGCGCTTACGGCGGTTCAACGGTTGCCGGCGCTCCAGTCAAAGGAGATCGACGTTCTTTGCCGGAATACGACACAGACCCTGACCCGCGAAACCAAAAATGGTCTCAATTTTACCCACGTGAACTATTACGATGGGCAGGGGTTTCTGGTCCCGAAAAAACTGGGAATCAAGAGCGCCAAAGAACTCGACGGCGCGACGGTCTGCGTGCTCCCGGGCACCACCACCGAGATGAATATCGCCGATTATTTCCGGGCCAACAACATGAAATGGAAACCGGTGGTGATCGAGCAGACAGCCGAGCTGACCAAGGCGTTTTTTGCCGGCCGGTGTGATGTATACACCTCGGATGCTTCCCAGTTGGCGGCGCACCGCTCCACAGCCCCCAACCCGAATGACTATGTGCTCCTCCCCGAAATCATCTCCAAAGAGCCCCTCGCGCCGGTGGTTCGTCACGGTGACGACCAGTGGTATGACGTGGTCAACTTTACCGTTATGGCCCTGATAAACGCAGAGGAATTTGGTATTACGTCGAAAAATGTGGACGAAAAACTGAAGAGTACAAACCCTGAAATACAGAGGTTTCTGGGGGTTACGCCCGGCATGGGCAAAGCGCTCGGCCTGGATGATAAGTGGGTTTATAATATCATCAAGCAGGTGGGGAACTATGGCGAAATATTTGAGCGAAATGTGGGACCGAATACCCCGCTCGGCCTCTCACGAGGTTTAAATGAGCTGTGGACTAAGGGCGGCATCATGTATGCAGCACCGTTTAGATAATCGGTAAAAAAGGCGCCCGAAACGGGCGCCTTTTTTTTAACCACAGGATATCCGATGCCTTCCCCTGCCGTCCATGCCAGGGTCCCATTCTGGCTTGATCCAAAGAAACGTGCCGTTTTTTATCAGATTGCGGTGCTCGGTATGGTGGGCCTTATCGCCTGGTACCTGGTTTCCAACACGCTGGTCAACCTGCAAAAACAATCGATCGCAACCGGTTGGGGGTTTTTGCAGCGAGAATCCGCTTTTGAGATCGGAGAGTCTTTAATCTCCTATTCGGCGGCCCAGTCTTACGGCCGCGCTCTCATTGTCGGCGCCTTAAACACCCTGAAGGTTGCCTTTGTCGGGATTGTAATCACGATTATTTTTGGAACCCTCATCGGCATGGCCCGCCTGTCCAGCAACTGGCTTATCTCCAAATTGGCGTCGATCTATATTGAAGTTATGCAGGACATTCCGGTCCTGCTTCAACTATTTTTCTGGTATGCCATTTTTTACGAAACACTTCCATCCCCCCGGCATGCCCTCAATCCGATGACCGGCGTTTTCTTTTGTAATCGAGGAGCAATCTTTGCGATCCCCGAATCCCATCCGGCTTTTAAGTATATGTTTCTGGCTGTTTTAGCAGGTTGTGTGGTGATATATTTACTCCGGTACTGGGCAAAAACGCGGCAGGCAAAAACCGGGAAAATCTTCCCGCTTGTCAAGGTTTCCATCGGTATACTCACAGGATTTCCACTGCTGACCTGGCTCGCATTCGGCGCGCCAATGAAAATGAATGTCCCCGAACTTATGGGGTTTAACTTTAAGGGGGGCATGACCCTCAGCCCTGAATTTATTGCCCTTCTTCTTGGGCTGGTTCTCTATACGGCTGCCTTTGTTGCGGAAGTGGTTCGAGCCGGTATCCAGGCCGTCAGCAAGGGCCAGCGGGAGGCGGCCATGTCGATCGGGCTCAAACAAAACCAGGTGCTTCAACTGGTGATTCTACCCCAGGCCCTTCGGGTGATTATCCCGCCGCTGACCAGTCAGATGCTCAATTTAACTAAAAACAGCTCCCTGGCGGTGGCGATCGGATATCCCGATTTTGTTTCCGTTGCCAATACCACCATCAACCAAACCGGACAATCGGTCGAGGGGGTAGCTTTGATCATGGCGGTTTACCTCATCTTCAGCCTTCTCACATCGGTAATTATGAATTGGTATAACAAGCGGGTGGCACTGGTGGAAAGATAGACAGAACGATGGACGAGACAGCTCAAATAACAGAGGCAGAGGTGCTAAAACCACCTGCAACCAGCGTGGGGGTAATCGGCTGGACAAAATCGAACCTGTTTAATGGATGGTTTAACTCACTTTTAACCCTATTGACCGTCTATTTTTTATGGAAAATCGTCCCCTCACTTTTGCGCTGGACGTTTGTCGACAGCGTATGGCATACGACCGGCAAAGCATGCGGAGAGGCTTCCGGCGCATGCTGGTCGATTATTGCTGCAAATATCCGATTTATCATCTTCGGCTTTTATCCCTATGAGCAGCAATGGAGACCGTTTATCGCCATGATCATCCTTTTTTTTCTCCTTTTTTACAGCAGAGACCGCAACCGCTGGTCCAAAATGTTGGGGTATGCCTGGATACTCGGTCTGTTTATCATGGGTCTGCTCATGCGGGGCGGGTTTTTCATCCTCACCCCGGTGGAAAGCACCAGGTGGGGCGGATTACCTCTGACGCTCCTGCTGTCGGTTTTCGGGCTCACCGCCGCATATCCGTTGGGTGTGATTCTGGCGCTGGGCCGACAGTCCAAAATGCCGATCATCCGGCAGCTTTGTGTGATCTATATCGAACTGATACGCGGTGTCCCGCTGATCAGCCTCCTTTTTATGGGATCGATCATTTTTCCGCTATTCCTCCCTGAAGGATTAACTATCAACAAGATCCTCCGGGCGCAGGTGGCCATTATCCTGTTTACGGCAGCCTATATTGCGGAGGTCGTTCGGGGCGGACTGCAGGGCATGTCTCGTGGGCAGTACGAGGCCGCAGAATCGATCGGACTGAACTATTATCTGACCATGCGATTGATTATTTTGCCCCAGGCCCTTAAAATTGTTATCCCTCCGACCGTGAGCATTCTTATTTCAGCCTTCAAGGATACGTCCCTTGTGGCGATTATTGCCCTCTTTGATCTGCTCAAAACCACACAATCGGTTCTTTCCAACCCGGAATGGATGGGATTCAGCCGGGAAGCCTATATCTTTATCGCCCTGCTTTACTTTTTGGGCTGTTTTTCAATGGCTAATTACAGCCGGAAGCTGGAAGAGGAATTGTCTACGGAACATTAGAGACTGTTTTAAAATTTGATGGTTGCGCAAAAAATCCAATTTTGCCAAAGAGAGAATTGATGAACTCGTAAAAAGTCCATATTGCTCTCTAAATGACCATTTATCCCAACATGCTCAAAGTCGTTCGCAAATGACTTTTTACGAGACTATCAGAATTGGATGACTGAAAATTTTTCTATATACGCGAGGACCCTATGACTGACCCAGTATCAGATAACGCTCCAGAGCAACCGACCGATGAACCGATGATCGAAATCATCGACATGCACAAGTGGTTTGGCGAGTTCCACGTACTTCAGGGCATCAACCTGACCGTTGGGAAAAAGGAGCGAATTGTCATCTGCGGGCCTTCGGGTTCCGGAAAGTCAACCCTGATTCGCTGCATCAACCGCCTCGAAGAGCATCAGCGCGGCCAAATTATTGTAGACAATATCGAATTGACCAATAACCTGAAAAATATCGAGAAAATTCGTGCAGAGGTCGGTATGGTATTTCAGCATTTTAATCTCTTTCCCCATCTGAGTATCGTTGATAATCTCGCCCTGGGTCCTATATGGGTCAGAAAGGTCCCGAAAAAAGAGGCCGAAGAAACCGCCATGTATTATCTGGAAAAGGTGCACATTGCCGAACAGGCTAAAAAATATCCCGGTCAGCTTTCAGGTGGCCAACAACAACGTGTGGCGATCGCCCGAAGCCTCTGCATGGCGCCGAAGGTGATGCTTTTTGATGAGCCGACCTCTGCACTTGACCCTGAGATGATAAAGGAGGTATTGGATGTCATGATTGAGCTTGCACAGGAAGGTATGACTATGATTGTGGTCACGCACGAGATGGGGTTTGCCAAGAGCGTGGCCCACAGGGTGCTTTTTATGGATTATGGCCAAATCGTCGAAAGCAATACGCCGGACGCATTTTTTGAAAACCCCCGGCATGACCGGACAAAATTGTTTCTCAGTCAGATTCTGCAATAAACCCCTTTCATCTATTTCAATGCCTATATCTGCTTACCGATCGGCTTAACCTGATTGCCCTTGATTGATGAAACGCAATTTAGATAAAAAGCGACTCCGCATTTCGATTCAACAACAAAAATGGCGGAAAGATCACCTGCCCAAACCGGCATTTAACGCTGCGCTTCCCATTTTTTCCCATAAAAAAGAAATAGCAGACGCCGTATCAAAAAACAGCGTCGTCATCATATCCGGTGAGACCGGTTCAGGCAAGACGACTCAGATTCCACAAATCTGCCTGGCCGCAGGGAGGGGGATCAATGGAATAATCGGCTGTACCCAACCGAGGCGTATAGCTGCCACCACCGTGGCCGATCGCATAGCGGAAGAACTCGGGGAGGAAGCCGGCAGATCGGTCGGATACAAGATTAGATTCAAGGAAAAAACCGGACCCAATGTATCTATAAAGATAATGACCGACGGCATCCTGCTTGCCGAAACCCAGACCGACCCTTATCTCAACCGATACGATACTATTATTGTGGATGAAGCCCATGAAAGAAGTTTAAATATCGATCTGATCCTGGGTATTTTAAAGATTCTCATAAAAAAGAGAAAAGATCTGAAATTGATCATCACCTCGGCAACAATCGATACAGCCAAGTTTTCTGCCGCCTTTGATCACGCACCGATCATCGAGGTTTCCGGCCGGATGTATCCGGTTGAAATCAGATATTTTCCTTTGGAAAATCAGCCTGAAGACACCGGTGATCCGAATCACATAGAGATGGCAGCACTCACTATAGAAAAATTACATAAAAAAAACCCGAAAGGAGATGTGCTGGTTTTCATGCCGACCGAACAGGATATCAGGGATACTTGTGAACTGATTGAAGGAAGAGATCTAGAAAAGGTAACGGTTCTTCCCCTATATGCCAGGCTTTCCGGCTCTGCGCAAAAAAAAGTTTTTTTACGCACTTCGGGCCGAAAAATTATCGTGGCAACCAATGTCGCTGAAACATCGATCACTATCCCCGGAATCCAGTATGTCATCGATACAGGGCTTGCCAGAATTTCCCGGTATGCGCCGGCATCCCGAATTACCTCCCTCCCGGTTTTACCGATCTCAAAAAGCAGCGCAGACCAGAGGAAAGGAAGATGCGGGCGGGTGGAAAATGGGGTTTGCATACGCCTTTTCTCACAGGATGATTATGACACCCGCCCGGTTTTCACTCCGCCTGAGATCCTGAGGGCAAACCTTGCAGAGGTCATTTTGAGGATGATTGCCCTGAAGCTGGACGATATAGATCATTTCCCTTTTATTGATCGACCGGCCAAAAAAAACATCAAAGATGGGTATGACCTGCTCATCGAACTCGGAGCTATCGAAAAAAAGCACCACAGAAAACACTTTTCTCTTACGGATAAGGGAAAATTAATGGCAAAGATACCGCTCGATCCCAGATTGTCACGGATATTGATTCAGGCAAAAAAAGAAAACTGTCTAAAAGAGATAGCGATCATTGCGTCTGCACTGAGTCTTCAGGACCCAAGAGAAAGACCGGTGGAAAAAACCGAGGAGGCTGAAAAAGCTCAATCGGTGTTTCTTGACTCATCTTCTGATTTTATCACCCGGTTAAACATCTGGAACGGTTATCATCGCACCTGGGAAAGGGTAAAAAGCACGAATAAGATGAAAAAGTTCTGCAAAGATCATTATCTCTCATTCAAAAGGATGAGGGAATGGCGTGATATTCATACCCAGATTTTGGACATAGTAAAAGAAAGCAAACTGCTCGGTGGAGAATTTAAAATAAAGACGGCCACAGATCCGAAATGCCGGATCTCAAAATCTCTTTTCGAGCAGATTCATAAATCGATTCTTAGTGGATTTCTCTCAAATATTGCACTTAAAAAAGAAAAAAATATCTATCAGGCGGCAAAAGGAAGAGAAGTAATGATATTTCCCGGTTCAGGTCTTTTCAATGCAGCCGGTCAATGGATTGTTTCGGCTGAAATGATAAAGACCTCCCGATTGTTTGCCCGTACGGTTGCCAGCATTGACAGCTGCTGGCTGGAGATCCTGGGCAAAGAGCAGTGCAAATACACCTACCACCAGCCCCACTGGGATAAAAACAGAGGTGAGGTGATCGCTTTTGAACAGGTAAGCCTTTATGGCCTGATCATTGTCTTCAAACGGACGGTCTCTTTTTCTCAAATTGATCCTGACGAGGCATCCGATATTTTTATCCGCAGAGCACTTGTGATGGGAGAGATCAAAAAGACGTTTTCCTTTATTACACAAAACGAAGCGTTAATAAAAAATATAAAGGAGATGGAGAACAGGATCAGAAGAAGAGATATGCTGGTCGGTGAAGACGAGTTGGTTCTTTTTTATAAAAACCGACTTTCAGGTATTTTTGACCTGAAAGGACTCGAAAGATTTATCAAAGAAAAAGGTTCCGACCGGTTTTTGTTGATGAAAAAAGAAGATCTTCTTCTTTATATGCCGGATAAAAAGGAGATGTCACTTTATCCTGACAGCATCTTTTTTGGAAGCGATCAGTTTCCGTTATCCTATCGTTTTAATCCAGGAAAAGAAAACGACGGCGTCACCGTCAACATTCCATCCAGCGCAGCTTCAGCAACACCGGTGGCAAAAACCGACTGGCTGGTGCCGGGTTTTTTAAAAGAGAAAATAATGCTGCTGATAAAAGGCCTCCCGAAACCGTATAGAAAGCACCTTGTCCCGGTAACCCGGACGGTCGAGATTATTTTAAATGAAATTCCGGAAGGGAAAACCGATCTGATTACTGCGCTTGGTAAATTCATTCACAAGCGTTTCAACCTCAATATCCCGGGTTCAGCCTGGATCTCCACATCCCTCCCCGACCACCTGAAAATGCGCATGTCGGTTAAAGGGCCAAAGGGAGAAGAGATTTATTCAGGGAGAGATCTGAATCTTCTTTCTCAAAAAATAGACGCAAAAACAGATCCAAAGGAATCGATCGAATTTGCATCTGCCATAAACGCAGTCGAAAGAACAGGCATAACGCATTTCGATTTTGAAAATCTGCCTGAAACTATCATCCTTAAAAGTAAAAACGGGAACGATTGGATTGTTTACCCGGGTCTGGAAAAGGGTGAAGGTGATATTGACCGAAGCCGTGGAGTAAATCTTCGGATATTTCATCACAGGGAGGAGGCGGTAAACTCGCATAAAGAGGGCGTGGCGGCGCTTTTTTGTATCGCTCTCTCAAAGGAGTTGAAATTTTTAAAAAAAATCCTGATCACACCGAAGAAACGGATCGATCATACCCAATATTTTGGTGGTGTAAAAGAGCTGGAACGTCAGATGTTTCAAAAGATTGTCCAAGACCTATTTTACAGGAACATCCGGCGCAAAGCTGAATTTAAAACCCACATTGAATACGCATCACCGCTTTTGCAAAGCAAGGGCCGGGAATTGTTCAACAGCGTTTTGCCAGTTATTGCAGCTTACCACGAAGCCAGATCGAAACTCTACCGGCTGGAGGCTGCTAACCGATCAAACAGCCACATAGTCAACTTTTTACATTCCCTGCGAAAAGACCTCTCCCAGCTGGTTCCGAAAACCTTTGTTCAACTTTATGATTCAGATCGACTCAATCACATGGCCAGGTACATAAGGACAATCACCATCCGGGCGGAAAGGGGATCTGTCAACCTTGAAAAGGATCAAATAAGAGGAAATGATGTAAAACTGTTTTCGGACAGGCTTGCCGAGCTGTTGGAAACGCTTTCATCATCTGTGTCAAAGGAAAAGAGAAAGGCGATCGAGGATTTTTTTTGGTTGATACAGGAATACAAAGTCTCTCTGTTTGCCCAGGAGCTCAAAACCCCATTTCCTGTTTCTGAAAACAGGCTTAAAAAGAAATTAAGTGAAATCGAAAGGATGATCTGA
>CAZSON010000101.1:0-9697 GCA_964608375.1 uncultured Desulfobacter sp.
TACTAAATTTCAAGAACTCGTCGTAACCTCCTCAAACAGCTTGAAATTCTTAACGTACCATCCATCAAAACGCTTTATCCCAAAATGCTCAAAATCGTTCGCAAATGACTTTTTACGAGACTGTCAACTTTTTTTGAAAAATGGGTCGGGATTGACCTAAGGCTCCTTGCCGGTTATTCAATAATATGCGGTGGAGAGGAGATGACCAGCATCGAAAAATTACAAAAAAGAATGCTTCAGCATACCTCATCGTTGCTGGAGAAAAACGGCATTCCATTTTGGCTGGAGTCCGGCACCCTTTTGGGGCTGCTCAGGGAGAAAAAACATCTGCCTGAACATAACAATATAGATATCGCGATTTACGGAATGTATTTGAATCGTTTTCTCGCGCTTAAAAAAAACTTTTTGCCTCTATACAAGCTCAAAAAAGTCCGCAATCATTCCGGACGACAGTGGATCAAGGCCGATACCGCTCGTGTGAGCGTACTGAGAATTTGGGAAAACAAAAAAAATGCTGTCCTTCGAATAATGGTCACGATCAAATTTAAATATGATCAAAACTATCGCTGGGTCGATGGAAGGAGCTGTAAATCGGTTCCATCCCGTTTTTTTGATTCCCTGGATAAATTACGGATCGATGATCAACATTATCCGATCCCTTCTGATCCGACAAACTATCTCCGACAAAGATATGGTGACTGGAAAACTCCTAAATACCCCTGGTTTACCAAAATCGAAGATCTTTCAATTGTCCAAGACGACATTATAAAAACCATCCCGCACAAAAGGATATTAAGACCGAAAACAATTAAAAAAATCGAACTGCGAGACCACTATCTATCCCGAATGAAGAGCATGCTCTTCGATGTCCTGGATATTTTTAAAAAGCACCGGATAAGATACTGGATAGATGATGGAACACTGCTCGGTATTATTCGAGATGGTGACCTGATCCCGTGGGATCATGATGTGGATGTAGGTATTTCCGGGGAATCTGCTTCAAAAATAATGACCCTCCGGCACAAACTTTTACCCAAATATATCGTCAGAAAAAGATCGAAAAAAAGTATTTGGCTCCCGGGAGCGATACGGGTAATTCGCATCGAGACGACTCGGGAAAAGCTGTTTCGGATCAATTTTCATGTCGATTTATTCGTAAAATATAAAGTCGATCCATGCTATCACTGGATCGACAGCGGCGCATTAAAACATATCGATAAAAAATTCTATGACAACCTTGACCGTATCACCTGGGAAGGAAGACAGATCTCAATTCCATCTAATGTGGAAAAATACCTGGATATCCGGTACGGAAACTGGAGAGTTCCGAACAAAAATTTTGACCCGAGCCTTGAGGATGGAGCCATTGCCGAAAAGGGGTTTTAATGCAATTGATAAAAAACTGAATACAAACCAAATAAAGCAAACGAAATCTTGTAACCAAAAAATATACAAATTCGCAAAAGGGAGGTATCAGTGAAAGCAGTGATTCTTGCAGCTGGAAGAGGATCTAGAATAAAACCGGCGTCAGACAATATGCCTAAAAGTTTGTTGAAAATAAATGGAAAAAGTATTCTGCAAACCAACATCGACACCATCAAATCATGTGGAATTGATGATATCGTCATTGTTAAGGGTTACAAGGCCGAACTTATCAATTTCCCTGGGATTAGATATTATGTAAATGAGAATTTCAAACATACTGAACAACTCGTTTCCTTTTTTTGTGCAAAAAATGAGATGGATAAACCTTTTTTGCTTTTGTTCGGAGATGTTCTCTTCCGGAAAAGTGTCCTCTCCGGGCTGATAAAAAAGGAGGGGGATATCGTTTTGGCGGTTGATACATGCTGGAAAGAAATTTATAAAAGCAAACAGGGTTATGATTGGGACCGAATCAGGGGCCAGGATTTGCTCTGGGGGGAAAACAGCCAAATCAACAAAATTGGAAATTGTTTAAATATTCAAAACTATGAAACCGATGCATTTGAAGCGTTTGCCGAGTGGGTCGGCCTGGCAAAATTTTCAAAAAAAGGTGCTGAATTATGTGCTGATATGTATAACAACCTGTTGGAATCAGGAGATGGTTTTACATTTCAAGGTGAAATTACCATTGCTTGTGCAAAAATCATAAATTTGCTTCAAGAATTGATCGTTAGAAATCACAAACTTACATATTTTGACATAAAAAACCCGGATAAATGGAAAGAAATAAATACGTTGAAAGATTTAAAAATTGCTGAAACATGGTCGAATAAATAAAGGGGAAAAAGATAAAAAATGGCCAACCATACGCTATGGCATCAATATAGCACGCTTTTTATAAGGTGTAGAAAATGAGGCGCCCCCTGGTTATTATTTTGCTGGCCGGTATCGGGGGACGCCTCGGGCTTCCATACCCGAAGGGATTAACACCGCTGACAGACGGCGAGACGATCTTCTCCAGGCAGCTGCGGATCTTTCGACGCTTCGGGCTGACCGTCATCGGTGTTGTGGGGTTTAAAAAAGAGCTTATCATGGAGGCGGACCCCGGGATTCTGTATGCCTATAACCCGAATTTTGATACCACCAACACATCGAAGAGTCTCTTGTGCGGGTTACGTCACATCCGTGATGAAAATGTATTGTGGATTAACGGCGATGTGGTATTTGAACCCGAGATTATTGAGCGCATGCTGCAAAGGGAGGGATCCTGGGTTGCGGTAAACAACGCCCATGTAGATGATGAAGAGGTCAAATATACAGTGGATGATAAGGGATATATCAACGCCATATCCAAGGAGGTGGAAAACCCGCTTGGAGAGGCTTTGGGCATCAATCTGGTTCAGTCGAAATACCTCAATGCGTTTAAGAAAAAACTAGAAACAGCAGATAGCCAGGATTATTTTGAGCGCGCAATGGAACTGTTGATTTTAGATCAGGGAGCGATTTTTCGTCCCTTACCGGTGGGTGACCTCTTCTGCATCGAGATAGATTTCCCTGAAGATTTGAATCAAGCGCGGCATATCGTTTCTGACTCGAAAAGAAGATAGTCCACGATACGTTTTGAGGCATGGCCATCCATTGAACCCAAAAGCCATTTTGTGGCCTGTTTTCGCTGTTGGTGGTATTGATCGGGATTTCGGATCTGATGATCGACAACCTCTTTTAAATCTCGAGCTTTCTCCACATGTGGTCCGATATTGTGGAACTTTTCCATTCCTCGATCCATGCGAATATGGAACCGGTAGCGAAAAGGGCCACGATAACTCCAGCGAAGCTTCAAGAAATCACACCAGACAATCGGTTTATCCAGCGCGGCAAATTCAAAAAATGCGGATGAAGCCTCGCTGATTAATAAATCAGAAGAAGCCATAAAGGGGAGGAGAGAATACTCTTCGGGCTCGGCGATGTAAGTATTATTATAGCGGCTCCATCTTCTCAGTTTTTTTCTTTGATTTCGATATCGGGTTTTACAAAATGTAAAAAAATGCGGCTTTACAATGAGGTTGTAATTCCCAAACTGTTTCGGCCAATTGTCGGGCATTCGTTCGATGGAACTGGGATAAAAAGTCGGAGCGTAGAGCAAGGTCGGCCGGTTCGGGTTCAGTCCGGCTGTCACTAGATCGAAAAAGGACATTTTCCCGTGACCGGCAGAGATCAGGGGATCGAGTTTTGCAAAACCTGCACTGACCAGGTTGGCCCCGGGATAACGCCGGCGAAGTTCATGCAGCCTATATTCTCCTTCGACAAAACGTACGTTCACTCCCATTAAATCCGCATCATAATAACAGGATTTTACGCCGATACCGTGATAAAGCAATGCGGTGCGAACATTATCAGGCAACCGGCTCAGCTGTGCTGTGCGGTCTCCAAATATGACCCAGTCCGCCTTTTCTGTTTGGTAAAGGTTGACAGCCTCCAGATCGTTTGCAACCCATTTTACAGGCAATGCCTCTTTCCTTATGACCGCAGACAGAAGGCCCATCATTTCCGTGTCGTTGTGAAAGACGAACAGGCAGCTTACCCCCCGTTTTTTCAGCTCATTCCATACAGGAAGGAACTGAGGGAGGTAATAAAGATGGGCGACATTGAATAGAACTTTCATAATCTATCTCAGATGGTAGTACTTTAAACGTTTGCGAACCTGGAGCTTTCGCCATAGATTTAATGGTTTGGGCGGCATCTGCCGTGCTGTCTGCGCTATAAAGCGATCGGTTGCATCCAATACCCGTTCACTCGATTTTCCATCCACATAGGGATGCATCATTTTGACAAATTTTATTGCTTCTCCTAAGAATTTACCGGGATTTTGGAGAACGACAGCCAGTGCGGATTCAAGGTCATCCGGTTTTGTGATATTAAGCAGATGTCCTGCCGGAGATTTGGCCCGAAAAGTGATGACCGGTTTTTTTAGCAAAAGAAACTCGGAGACCACGGAAGATGTATCGCTAACCAATGCATCCGCGGCATGCAGATATGGGATAATATCCGTTTCATCAATCACATTAATGTTTTCCATATCAAGTTGGCGATAGAACCTGACCGCGTCCGGGTCCATTTTCGGATGGAATTTTATCAGCCAATGATAAGTGCCTTTTTGCGCGATTTTACCAATGGCTTCTCTCAGGTGAAGAACGGAAGTCAATGACGGGCTGAAGGTCGGTGCATAAAGAATAACCGGTTTTTGGATTCGGTTGTTCTCATTCCAGGTCGATGCTGCTTTATATTCAAAAAGCGCGTCTGTCTTGGGCCATCCGGTTTCAGCAACATCAAAATAACCATACTTTTTTTTCAAGGCTTGAAAAGGTTTTGTGGTTAAAAGACCGTGGGTGCAATAAAGATCAAATAACCCTCGAATATCAAAGTGTCCCTTTTTATCTATGCCGAATCCATGGAAAATTTCAACTTTTATCCCGGGGAAAAAATCCGGCACCCAGTTGCCCGGGGCAAAAACCGCCCCGGGGTCGAATTGTCGGACTTCATCTACCGTGAAAAGGCACTGCTCATCCTCCTTTAAGTCGGAAGGATCGAGCGCATAGAGAAACCAGGCCGCATGATCTTTTCTTCGGCGAATGGCCGCCTGTAAAGGTCTGAGTATTGAAAATGAATAGGCTTTACTTGCAAAGAGTAAATAGCGATTGTTCATGGAGTTTTCATGGAGATAGAACAGGGATAAAAAGTTGTTTTTTCTCAACAAATATGTCAATATTCCGATAAGGTGTCAAGTTAAAAACAGGCCCATTGGGGTCCTTTCTGCCGATTGACCTATCGATTAAAAAATAGAGCCGATCCATCCTCGCAAACAGGCAAAGGTTTATAAAAGCATTTGTGATGCGTATGATGTCAAAATGTTCAACTCAAAAATACGCCTCCTTTACCGTGGGGTCCACTTTGGAACTCACGAATCAGCAACTAAAATGTTTGACCCGGCTGTTCAAAATACCGGTCAAAAACCTCGGCCCAGGTCTTATCGGCAGAAGCACGATCACTGTTTCCCATCTGAAAGGGATAGGATCGGTGGTTGTCAAACAGTATACCCGCGGCGGATTTATTCGATATTTTTTAAAGCAACACTATTTGAGATGGGGTCGAACGCGTGGCGAAACTGAGTTTAAAATCTTGCAGAAAGCAAGACAGATCGGGGTGAATGCCCCGGAACCGATTGCATATGCCTTTAAAGGCGTGCTCTTTTATAAAGGATGGCTGATAAGCAGAAAGATCGAGAAACAACAAACGCTTGCAAAACTCGCCTGTGACGACGAGAGTCGCAGCCGCTGCGTGATGGATAATATAATTGAGCAGATTGCCATTCTGATCGACCATCAGATTCTCCATGTTGACCTGCACCCGGGAAATATTCTTATCGATCATACCAACCGTGTTTTTCTTATCGATTTCGATAAATCCCGTATCATTCATAAAAATAGGAAAATGCTAACAAAGCGATATATCAGCCGATGGCAGCGTGCCGTTATCAAGCATCATTTACCGCAGATGCTCATTGACACATTGAACAGGGGACTGTCGAACCGCCATTGAACCGTGTCATCTTTTCATTTGTATTTCATATCGCCTTTTTATAAGGATGGCCTAAAAAGCGATGAGCTGTATCATTGATCTTGGATGTTACAAAAAAAGATTTTAAGATGAGATTTGAACCTATAACACGATACGATCTGCAATTGTCAATCATCATTCCGGTAAAGGACGAAGCGCAAAATGTGGTTGCATTGGCAAAAGAGATTTCAAATGTGCTCTGCACGCGCTCAACGTCCTGGCAATGTATCTGGATAGATGACGGATCAACGGATACTACCCTGGATGAATTAGCAAAAATTAACCGAAAAGACCCCTGCCATCAATTCATTTCACTTACCCGCAATTACGGCCAGTCCGCAGCACTTGCTCTTGGATTTTCTTCAGCCCGCGGGCAAATTCTGGTGACCATGGATGGAGATGGCCAAAATGATCCAAAAAATATTCCTGCGATGATTAACCGTCTAAAGAAAGAGGGTGCAGATATGGTAAACGGCTGGCGGATAAAACGAAAGGACACTTTTTCCCGGAAAATGGCTTCGTATCTGGCCAATTCTTTCCGAAACCGGCTTACCCGGGATCACATAAAGGATGTCGGCTGTTCTTTGAGGGTTTTTCGCCATCACTGTATCGAAAATATTCCAATATTCAAGGGGATGCACCGTTTTTTGCCAACATTGGTCCGGATGAGAGGTTTTTCCAAAATTATTGAAATGCCTGTAGACCATCGCTCAAGAAAATTCGGGGAAACCAAATATGGAATCAACAATCGCCTATGGGTAGGGATAGCAGACACCTTCGCCATCAGATGGATGCAGTCCAGAATGACACTTCCAGAAGTAAAATCATCATCACTGTTACAAGAGGGGGGGAAAAATTTATGAGCACCTTCTGGTTAGGTCTCGGCTTTCTCGCGCAGGCACTCTTTTCTGCCAGATTCCTAGTCCAATGGATTGCCAGCGAAAAAGCCGGTAAAAGCGTGGTCCCTATTATATTCTGGTATATCAGCGTGGCAGGATCTTTTCTGCTTTTGCTTTATGCGATTCACAGGCGTGATCCGGTCTTTATCCTCGGTCAATCGACAGGGATATTTATTTACGGCCGCAATCTTTATCTGATTTTTCGCGAGAAAAAAATCTCACCATATCAATAGATTCTACCCGGGAGGAAAGCGCGCGGCTATCTGTAATGAGGCCCGCCAGGCATTCGGAAGGAGCGTAAAACAATTGACCGCATTAATTTCCAGTATTCAATCGTTCCTGAGTTCGATCGAAAGCGGGTGGAAGCCTTATGTGGTCTTGATTTTCCTGAGCTTTATTTACTATCTCCCGGGCATCAGCAGCTTTCCGGCGACGGATCGGGATGAGTCCCGCTTTGCGCAGGCCAGTCGTCAAATGCTCGAGAGTGGAAGCTTTGTGGATATTCGTTTTCAGAAGACCCCGCGTCATAAAAAACCGATCGGAATCTACTGGCTGCAAGCAGCATCTGCAGCTTTAACAGTAGGCCAGGAATCTTCACGTATTTGGGCCTATCGACTGCCATCTTTTATCGGTGCGACACTGGCTGTGTTAATGACCTTTTATTTTGGCCAGGCGCTTTTTAGCAAAAAAACCGCTCTCCTGGGTGCTGCTATTTTATGTTCAAGCCTGTTGTTGACCGTCGAAGCCCATCTGGCGAAAACAGATGCAACCCTTCTGGCGAGTATCGTGTCGATGCAGGGATCTTTGGGTAAGATTTATATTCGTCATCAGAAAAAGGGGCACACCGATTTAAAGCTGGCCATGGTATTTTGGAGCACTTGCGGGCTTGGCGTGCTACTAAAGGGACCGATATCTTTGATCATCGCCCTGATGACCATTTTGTTTTTGGGGGTGTCTGAAAAAGATTTTTCTTTTCTTCGGAAACTCCATCCAGGAAAAGGGGTCATCATCCTTCTTGCTATTGTGTTGCCATGGTTTGTGGCTATCAGCTTCAACACCCGGGGTGCTTTTATCAAAACTGCGCTCTTCTCAGACCTGATACCAAAACTCATCTCCGGGCAGGAATCCCATGGTGCGCCACCCGGTTACTATATTTTACTTTTCAGCGCTCTGTTTTGGCCTTCATCTGTCTACGCGTTCTGGGCTGTCTGGCCCAGCTGGAAAAATCGTTCCAACCGATCGATTCGATTCTGTTTGGCATGGATTCTCCCCTTTTGGCTGATGTTCGAAATTATCCCTACAAAACTTCCCCATTATATCCTGCCGACCTTTCCGGCGGTATCGCTGCTCACCGCCCGTTTTCTTCTAAAAGCCAAGGAATCGGTTCTATATCCGACGCAGCCATCTGCAGTCATGAAATGGATTCCTGCTGCCCTCTGGACCGGGGTCGGGTTGACGCTCTGTGTCGGTCTGATAGCTCTGCCGTTGATTTTAAATCGACAGCTGTTTGTGGGCAGCGTTCTTTCCGTTTCAGGTGTTTTCTTTATCTTTATATATACCCGGCGGTTCTGGCAGACAGCAGCATTTCAGAAGGCTGCCATCTGCGGCGTGGTGGGAGGCGCGCTGGTGTTTGCACCTGCGTTTTCTTTCATTTTTCCCCATCTCAAAGGTCCATGGATCAGCCAAACCGTCGTTTCCCTCATAAAAAAACACGACCACAATAAAACCCCGGTGTTGGCATCTGTCGGGTATAATGAACCGAGCCTTGTTTTTTTAATGGGCACCGAGACAAAGCTGACAAGTGTCGCTGGAGCGGTTCAACATCTCAGGGAAGATCCGGAAAATGCACTGGCATTGATCCGTGACACCTATAACAGCGGGTTTAAAGAAACCGCTCGCAAGGCGGGGATCGATATTGTCCTTCTAGAAACGATCAAGGGGTTCAATTACTCAAAAGGGAAATGGATGGTGCTGCGGCTGTTTGGTGTTCAACGGCCTTAGCTTTAAAGTGCCGGCATCGGCAAATTGATATGGCAGAATTATCATTTTCTCAAAATCCACCGTCTCAAAAGAAGAATCCAGGAGCTAAATGGCGTCTTTCTTCGCGTGTTGAAACTCAACTGTTGAGGGTCGGGCTCTTTCTGCTTTTAATCTGTTTACTGTTGATCGGATATGGGGACCGATCTGTCGCCACCTATGTCAAAACATTTGATCGCGGAGTCGATGGTTTCTTTGAAATCATTACAACGCTCGGCAACTCCGGAATCTATCTTATACCTTTTGGGGTGATATCTATTGTGCTGCGTCTTTTTGGCTTAATTTCCAGATTTCAACCCCAAAAAAAATATGTCATGAAAGTCTACCACTCCTTTGTATTCCTTTTTTTATCCATTGCGATCTCAGGAATAATCACCGATATTTTTAAGTTCCTCTTTGGCCGCGCGCGTCCGCTATTGCTTTTCAAAGAAAATTATTACGGGTTTGCGTTTTTTCAATTCTCTTCGGATATGTGGTCGTTTCCCTCAGGGCATGCCAACACTATTTTTGCCCTGGCAACCGCACTCTTTCTACTCTTTCCAAAGGGGTGGCCTTTATATTTTTTCGTTGCCGTTTTGGTGGGGGCCAGCCGGGTCATTACAGGAAGTCACTATCCAAGTGATGTGATTGCCGGCAGCTACCTGGCTGTTTTAACGACCCTCTATGTAAAGCAATATTTTATTTTCAAAAAAATTGATATTTTCCAAAGGTCTCTTAAACCATCG
>CAZSON010000102.1:0-9517 GCA_964608375.1 uncultured Desulfobacter sp.
AAGTAGTTTCTCTACAATTGGCCAACAGCGGCTCGAAAACGCCTGCCGCCATTTTGCAAAACTGGTCATCGATCGGATCAATGTGACAAAAACAGCGTTCGTAATAGGGATCTTCAGATTCTCCCCTGCTAAATTCACTTCCCGTCCATTTTTTTTGTCCCAGCGCCATCGCCTTGGATTCGGGTTGTTTTTTTGTCAACAGCTGTTTTGCATATTCATGAGATGATTCCGGAAAAAAGTGTATCAGTGTTGAGAGGCCCTTCCAGTACAGTTTTAAAAGATGCATCAGAATCTCGCAGCTATCTTTGACCGGGTTAAACTCCCATATCGAATCTTTGCAAATCAAAATGGATGTGAGCGACGTTTCTTTTTGGGCTGACAAACAAAAAACAAGATGATTTATCCATGATCTTAATAGATCTTTTGCTTTTGTGTTTGCGAACCGGTAGCCGATCCGCCCACGTTCATAAATGTCCGAAAGCTCACCAATGAGGACAAAGTCCCCCAACTCCAGATCGACATGACGATTCGTACCGGATTTCCCCCCTAAAAATGTCTCAATTTTTTTCACGAAAATATCTGCATCAACACTCAATTCACCGTAGGCAACTTCCCCGACCTTGCCATGCGGCAGCTGCCCTGTACTCTTCTGTATCGGTAGAAACGTTTTCAGATCAAGGCCTGACAGACGTTTTTTGACAAGTGACTGTCCGATCACGTGATTTTCCAGAGGGTCGAGCATGAAGTTTTCCCTCTCATTTAAAACGGAGGTTCCGGTTTCCAAAAAAAGACTTAGGCGTTTTTGCAACAAAAACTTTGTCGGATGGGCGTAAAAGGCGCAGAGCGTGTTGATATCGAGCTGCTTCATATCATCGGCCGGTATTGAAAGCACTGTTGAAATAAAAGGGGTCGGATTTTTATGTTGGTCTATTTTTCCGGCGGCCTGGAAATTTTCTTCTGAAAAGCTGAATAACCGACCATTGCCCTTAAAATAGGAGGGGGAAAAGGCCTGAAGTTTATGCCGGGTAACCAGCTGGTCTTTGGAGAGGCCGAATCCTGCAGTTAAATAATCGATCATTTCACTGACCATAACTGACGGGGGGATCGGCGTGTTGTCCTGAATGTTCTGTCCCACATAGCTGATATACAGTTTCTCCCGTGCAGAAAGAAGCGCCTCAAGAAAGAGGTATTTGTCATCGTTTCGCCTGGAACGATCTCCGGGCTTTGGATGTTGAGACAACAGGTCAAAACTCAACGGTCTCGAGTCCCGGGGAAATGCATCACTATTCATCCCGATGAGACAGACAACGGCGGAAGGGATATTCCGCATCGGGAGCATGGTACAAAAAGTAACCCCCCCTGTAATAAACCCGGAAGCAAATGTCTCCCTTTCAAGACAACCGTTGATATGAGAGCGGATCACCTGAAAATCGATCTTTTTATCATACCCGGCCAACTCTCCATTGTTCACCATATCACCCAGGATGCGCCGCAACAGTTGAACTTCATCCGTTGCCTCCTCATTCAATTGAAATATTTCCTCAAGCATTTCAATAAATATATCGCGCCAACCCCCTAAATTGTAAGATTTATTTAGCTTTGTTACATGAGCAGTGATCCGGTCTATGAAGGCTACGAAATTCCCGAAAATCTCACCATCACTCCCTTCGATATGATCATAGGGAAGAATACCTGAAAACGTGCGCTGGTCATAACCGGGCATTGCATATCCCAGAAGAATTCTTTCGATGCCTGCTTTCCAGGTATTTTCATGAACACCCGGCAGGTTGAATGTAGCGCGGTTTTCCGCATCGATGCCCCAACGGATATGGGTATCTCGAATCCAAAACTCAATTTTTTTCAGGTCCGCATTGGTCAGTGCGAATTTTTCCCTGATCGCCTGAAACTCCAGCAGTGAAAGAACTTGGGCATTACCGAACCGGCCTCCACAAAGATCGAGTATGGAGAGGAAGCCATCGATGATTCGACTATTTTGTCTGATGTTCTGATCAGCAATGCTGTAAGGGATCCGAAGTGCGCCATCGCTTTGGGTATCAAAAACTGAATGAATAACAGGTGCATAGGATCCGATATCCGGTGTCATGACGATGATGTTTTTAGGCAAAAGCTTCGAATTTTTTTCAAACATGGCAAGGAGATTATCGTGTAGAACCTCCACTTCCCGCATCGGACTGTGACAGGAATGGAACTGAATCGACCGGTCATCGGGAGCTTTAAAGGCTGGCTTTCTGTCCGGCCTGTCGATCAGATCTAAAATATCGTTTTGGAGCGTTGAAAGGAGAGTTCCATCATCATTTGCCTCAAATTTCTCAACCGTTTCACAATCAAACTCATTTATTCGCGAAAAAAAGTTCTTCCCCATCAAACCCATGGAGGCCAATAGACGATTGCCTCTTTCTATATGGAGGCTGTCTTCGGAAAATTGTTTGTCCTCATGTCGGCTCTTTATCCATTTGATTCCCCGGTCTGAGACGATATCCGCCCAGTACTCCCTGCAAGGGTTCATCAGAAAAAGGTTCACCGATATTATTCGGGAGAGTTCAGAAAAGACCTGCAAATGAAAATCAGGCAGGTAGGATATGCCAAAAATGGATATTCGTTTATAAATATTGTCAATCTCTACTTCCCTGTTTTGAATCTTTTGAATCAATGTTTTCATCAAACGAGCCCGGTGCAGATTATCTCCTTCTGAAAGGAGCACCCGCCAGAGCTTTGCCTGCCAGTGGTCGGCCCGTCCTGCTTCCCATGAAAAGATCATTTCAGGCCTGAAAACAAGGTACTGGTCAAATGTATCGGCAATTTTTTTTGAAACCTGATAGAGTTTAAGTCGATATGGGTCGTCTGCAAGGTAACTTTTCAGGCTTTCAAATCCGGGCTGGGTAATACGGGATGGGAGCGCCTTCATGACCGAAAATGTCATGATGTCGGGTTCAAATCGGGATGTTTTCGGCAGGTCAGGAAATATTTTTTTATTTATTTCTCTTAAAAACGCATTGGGGAATAAAAAAGAACAGTTTGCACAAACGCCGTTGTGCTTTGCGAGCTCCATCGACAACCACCGCTCCATCCCCTGGCTTTGGATGAGAAGGATTTCCGGAGATAAGGGGAATGCGATCGGCGTTCGAACGATTTTTGCCAACTGCCGAGCCAGGGTCTCCAGACGGTTACCGGTAAAAATAGTCAGACCAGGCATAAAGCCATACCTCCCCCACGCTGAAGTTTACACAAGCGGCTTTTAATAACAAGCATGTCTGAAGCCGGTATGTACTACAAAACGATTATCGATCACGATCAGGCTTTTTCCTTAGGTTCGGGCAAATAGTGAATCAGAAAAAGTGCGGCTAACGGAATAAAGGCGATGACGCTCAAGACCGGTTGGATGCCGAAAACGTCAGCTAATATTCCCACAAGCGGCATCAAAACTCCGGCAGCCCCTATCCCCAGGCCCATGACAATGCCCGATATCATGGATCGTCCTTTGTGGGCAATCTGCTGTGCAAGGGCCAGGGCCGGAAACAGGGTGGCTAGAAGAAAAAACCCCGATAGAAAAGCGAAGAGATAGATCAGGTGACCGCCACCATGAATGAACAAAAAAGCGCATGGAGAGGCAAATGCAAAAGAGTAAAAATAAACCGGCCGAAAACCGATCCGATCGACCAGCTGGCCGCAGACGATGGCACTGATAGCGCCACCGGCGGTAAACAGGGAAATGAAGCTACCGACCGACACCAGCGAATACCCCTCAGAGACAGCAAAAACCGGCAGAAATGTGAGTATCGCTTGCACCACAAATGCCCGGGAAACAGCGAGCGACCAGATCAGGGCAATCGGTTTCCATACAACGCCGATGCTCTCCCGCATCGAGCCGATGAAATCCTTTCGCGTATGCCCGGCACCATCTGAGGCCGGTATCATGAAAACGAGCATCACAAACACCATCAACCCCGGAAGAGTCAGGATTGGCAAACGATGCAGTCCCATAAACGTGATGTATGTGGTCGACACGATCGGACCTATCGTAAATCCCAACGTGCCCCCCAGACCGAAAATCGACATGCTCAAACCGGCGCGCCGGCCGGCGTAAACCGAAACCATCCCGGCCGCCGTGGGGTGATATATGGAAGAGCCGAGAGAACCGAGGCCGATTAACAACAGAACAACCCAGAAATTGGGGGCGATCCCCACCTGGGGGATACAGACCATCCCGAAGAGTGATCCGACCAGAAGTATCCACCGTGTTTTGAAGTGATCGGCCATATAGCCGAAGACCGGCTGGATCAGAAGACCCGTAACTGTGCTGACCCCGGTAATGAAACCGACCCGGGTCATATTTAGTGAGAATTTATCTGTCAACACCGGCAGGAGCGGTTGGATAAAGGACCAGAAAAAATCGCCGGTAAAATGGATCGCAAACAGGGCGAAAATCGCTTTCTTGTTGATTTGATCGGTTGCGGGCACGGGCTCTCTCTCATCAGATTTTTTTTTGCTCCGCTCCTCTATCACTTTACTTTGATCAGGTAAAGATCAATAAGTGCTATGTTTGTATAAAACATGATAAATGGTTGTGAAAAACAATTATCGTAAGCGGTTTAGAGAAATTTAACTTAGATTTCTGGATTCAAATTAGTCTTTAACCCTCCATACTCCATTCCTTCAATTATCCGGCCTTTATCAAGAACTATAATACGATCGGCCCGCCGGATCGTAGCAGACCGATGGGCGATCACAACAATGGTCAGTTTTCCGTAGAGCCTGTCGATGGCTTCATTTATATGTTCTTCACTTTCCGTGTCTAATGAGCTGGTCGCCTCGTCGAGCAACAGCAATGATGGCTCACGCAACAGCGCCCGAGCAAGGGCAATCCGTTGGCGTTCGCCTCCGGATAGCCACCCTCCCCGGTCCCCAGCCACTGCATCTAAACCCCCGGGAGTGCGGAATACAAACCGGTCCGCCGCTGAAAGGCGAAGCACGCGCCAGAGGTCTTTGTCTTCAGCATCCGGAAGGACCCAGAGCAGATTGGCCCGAATGGTATCATGAAAAAGAAACGTGTCCTGGGGCACGTATCCTACCGACTGCCGCCAACGATGCAATAAATCACCGCAAAGGGGTTCGCCATCAATTTTAACCGTGCCGTGCTCCGGTGAAAGCAGACCTAGTATCAAATCGGCTATTGTGCTCTTGCCGGCCCCTGATGGCCCCACGATGGCGGTCATGCCCCGGGCGGGAATGATGATATTCACATCTCGCAAGGCCCAGATCTCATTGCTCTTGTCATAACGGAAGGACACGTTGGAAAGATCAATTCCCCGGTCAAGTTTCAGGGGGCTTACGGAGCCCAGGGACATAGGCTCTTTCATCGCCTCAAAGCGCTTTTCCATTTCAAGAGCAGCCCCAAAGGAAGGGAGAGCGTTTGTAATCCGCTGCACGCATTGCTGGATCAGGGAAAACTGGGGCAGGAGCCGGGTGAACAGAAAGACGATGAGAAGCAGGTTGGCGGTCGGCATGTGCACAATCTCCATTGCCACGAAAAAAAACGCCGCAAGGGCAACGGCCCCGCCGATCTCATAATACATGCGTGTTGCGGCATTAGCCCTGGTAAAACGTACTATTTGGCCTGTAACACCATCGGTTATGGTTCTGAAGTTCTGCTCGTGGCGATCCCCAAGGTTATAGCTCTTGACAATCTTCATGCCGTTTAGGTGTTCAGTCACGGCCGCGAACATATCATTCATGGAACCTCGCAGGCCCTCTCCCGTGCGTTGGGCCTGCCGGTTAAACGGTCGCAGCAATAGCAGAAACCCTCCCCCACAAACGAGCGCAAACAGGGTCATAGGCACCGAGACAATAAAGGCAACCGTTATATGCACCCCGGCAATAATAACGGTCCCGATCAACTGGAACAGCTGCTGTGTTGCAAAACCCACCCTCTGAAGATCAGAGGTCAGAACGTGAGTTATGTCGGATGCCCTGCTCCTCAAGAAACAAAGCCATTCTGCCCGGGAGAGGACCTGGTACAATCTTTGACGTAAATTCTGGGTGAATCCATTTACAATCCTTGCATTCAGGACGTCACGGTACCGTGCAACTATGGCATGGGTTGCTACAATTACCACATACAAACATAAGATAACCGGCATATTAAGCGGCAAACCCAGCCACCTCAAGACATTGCCGAGGCGTGCCACAAATCCGCTTGCAGCCTCATTACCCCCTAATCCAATCAGTTGCAGAAAAGGAATCAGCATTACTAGACCAATGCCCTGGGTCAAGCTCATAAACACCATAAGACAAAGGGAAATCGAAACCCTAACCCCTGCATATTTAAATAGAGCCCTAACATAGTGGACTAGCATACGGTGTTCTCGATCATCACTCGTTGGTTTTTATCGGCCTAGCCATGGAACCCTGTCGATAAACCTTCGTGCGCCGGGCATACCATCTGTAAACCTGGGTAAAAGGTCTTAAAAAAAAATATAAGAAACATAAGAGACCCGGTAAGGCATCTGACTCAAATTCATCATAGGACGGTCCGATTTGATAAAGAAAAAAATTGAACTTATAGTATAAATTCTTTCGCAATCTAACATCGTATACTTTTTCTCTGAAATAATCGAGCGTGAAAGGTTTAGCGGGATAATCCACCGAATAGCTTATGCGATGGTAAGCCATCCTGACAAGTCGCCCCACCACTTTGTCTTTTTGGCCATATATCCTCACCGGCTTCGGAAGCGGACTGTTGAGTAAGAGCGACGCCAAAATCACTCCCTCAGCCACCATACGACAAATCCCTGACCTCCCGGATTGAACCATCTGTTTATCCCAGTCAATCGTTTGGTTTCTGTGCAAAAGGCGGGCCAGGTCATTTAGCCAGAACAGTCTGAACCAGGCATGAGCCGCCCCGTGGGCACAAAGAAACATAATGGTATGTTGGAGTGAAAGTGTTGCCACCTCTATACCGCCGAGTTTCACGATCTGTCGCCTCTCCCAGGCTTCATCGAATTTCAGCGGAAAGAGAGCAGGATTTGATCCATATCGGTAATGAAGCTCAATTCTAATCCGCCGTTCTTTACAATAGTATCCGAAATGGCAATTGTTTCGTTTATACGCAGGGTACTGTCTGGGGGTAAGCTCAAAGCCAGGCTCTGTTCGTTGATAACCTTCTTTTCGTAGCAAATTGTCCGCTTTCGCAATAGATTCCACAGGTATCATGATGTCCAGATCCCCCACATGACGTGAACCGAGACTACCATATGCGTAAAGCCCCAAAAGCGGTCCTTTTAACGATAAAGCGGAAATGCCCCTTTGATCAAGCGCCTTTAAAATATGAACCAGTTCGGCTGACTTTGTGAGAATCCGCTGAGCATTCCTGTGGGCACGCTCCCTCAAACGGATGAGCACGGGTTCCGGGACATTATTAGATGCAAACCGACTCAGACTCTTGTATACATCGAAAACCACCCGGTGGCGATCAACCAGCTTTACAAAGTTATCCCAATCGGTTGTTTTACGGCTCATTGAGTCGATCCGATTCCCCACATCCTGGTCGGTAGCGGCCCGAAGGCAGGAAAGGATGAGTCGAAGTTCCAAAGGGATTCTGTCGAGATTCAGATGGCTTTTATCTTTCGAATAAATAGGCTTGTCTCCTTGTCAGAAGAGCCGCTCTCATGTCCACTTTCTCATGACATGGCCCATCTCAATATAATCGCTTTAAACGTTCATGAAAATTATTCAAGGCGATTTTCCGTTTACTGAACCTTTGGCTTGATGATCGGCCTATTTTGAAAGTTCCGGAAATTTTGAAATCATATACAGTGGATAATTGAATATTCGTTTTTGATTGTCACAGCCGAATTTATTTCCGGTAAATTTTATGGCGTAAGCCGGATGATATTTGCTTATAAACGCCTGCAGACTTTTGGCTTTGGTGTTAAATCCGGCCTTTACCTCCACCGGAATGATGTTTCCGTTCACTTCGAGCACAAATTCGATTTCAGAACTCCTGCCTGACCAGGTGACGATTTCATTGAAACCATATGCCCGCATCTCCTGCAGTACAAAGTTTTCAGCAAAATAGCCCTTGTAGGAACCATAATCATAGCGCAGAATGCTTTCCGGATTCAGGTTAATCATGGCGCCAAGCAAGCCTATGTCAAACAAAAAGAGTTTGAAGCTGTTTTCCTTCGCACCGGCCATAAGTGGTATGGACGGATTTAAATTTGTATGTACTTTTAACGCAAGACCCGCCTTGGCTAACCACTCTACAGGATCCGCAAGCTGTTCATAGCTTCTATATCCTTTGGAAATGATGTCCTTGAATTTGAATTTTTTTGATTTTTTATCCTGTGTATTTGACAGTTGAAGAGGTATTGCCTTGAATACGCGCCCAATATGACGAGAATTTGTATTCCCTTCATACTTCGAAAAGTCGCTCTCATAATGCAGAATGAGCTGCTTCTGGAGTTGCCGAACGTTCCTGAATGCTTCAAGCGGCGCATCCTTATTGACAGAATATTGACTGATGGCTTCAGGCATTCCCCCGGTAACAAAATATCCTTTCAGCAAATCAAAGAGACGCCTGTGGTAAATATCATCTATCTTTCCACCTCTGAAATTCATCAAAAACATCAGCGCCATTTCTTCTTCTGTTCCGGCGAGAAATTCTTCAAAATTCATTGGATACATATGAACACTTTCAACTTTTCCGATGGGAAAAGGCTCATCACTATGTGCAACGCCCAAATTTGAACCCGCGGCTGCAACCGCCAGCCTGCTCATATTCTCGTAGAAGTACCTCAGGGCGGTTATGGCTCTGGGAATTGCTTGTATTTCATCAAGGATCAAGATATCAGTTTCAGTATTAATCGACTTTCCGGAAATAAAACTCAATTTGTCGATTAACTGCTTCGGTTCTAGCGGCGAATCATTAAAAATAGGGGCAAGATCTACTTTTGATGCTTCAAGGTCAAAATAGTGTGTGCGGCTAAAATAGTTTTTGGCAAATTTTCTAAGAACATATGTCTTCCCGACTTGTCTTGCCCCTTGCAGAAGGAGGGGTTTTCGGGGTGTTTTGTCTTTCCATTGGTCCAATTTCGATTCAATTATCCTTTTCATAACCAGAGTCCCTCCACTACTTCAAGGCCTTATGCAAAGGCAATCTATAATCTTTGAACCCTTAGTCCAGACCGATTATCGGAACTATATATGCGAAAAGTACAGTCTAACCTGGTCAGCAACGCTTTGTAAGCATGCAACGGAGCGCACCAGGGCGGGCCTTAACCGGTAAACTGTTAAAGAATATCAACAAATAAAGAAAAATACAAGCGATATATTGATATATATCAAGAAAATAGCAGGGAATAAATATATGAATGGCAATATTTATACAATGAATAAATCAGTAGCCGTTTACAGGTCCAAAGACTCAGGATTTTTTGTCATTCCCACACGCATCTCTGAAATCGTATTCAACCCGAAAAAAAGTCAAGAGTGACCCCCA
>CAZSON010000103.1:0-9487 GCA_964608375.1 uncultured Desulfobacter sp.
CCGAAAATGTTTCTTTTCACATACCCATACCATTGAGAGGTGTTTGAATTGCTATACTGCCCATCAGAAATTCTTAAAATTTCATTCTGCACATAGAAGTCTACCAGAGCAGGATTCGCAACACCCGTCCAGTCACCGCCCGTTTTATGATCCAGTACGGTCTCCCATGATCCACCCGTACCGTCCGACACATCCTGCCGAATTATTTTCCAGTAAATATGATAAATACTTGCGCCGTTTGCGTGTGTAGCAGCGGTAGTTCCACCCTGTGCCCTTGTGACCGTAAGCACATCTGCGGCGGCAGTAGAGACATACATAATCTCTGAATCTATAAGAATATATTGTCCGCTCACAAACGAAGAACTACTGGAAACATCTATTGCTGTTTCGGAAGCGTCAACGGCTTCTGCTGTAATGCGTGTAGAGTTAACAGAATAAGATGTATATACAACCCACCATGTCGTAGGGGTGTTATTTCCCGAAGTGTCGTATTGTGTGCGATAAGAAAAAAAGCCTCTTCCGTTTGGTATCAAACTACTTACAGCCGCCGTTTCTGACGAAGAAGAGACATTTTGACCGTATGGTTTTGTCAGCTTCCCAATACGCTCATTATCAATATCAATAAATTTCTGAAACTGGTTATTCTTAATATCCCGTGGGGAATAAAAGGTGTTTAACCCTCCCGAGAAATCACGTATGTCAATTCTTTTCAAAAGTCATTCCTTGATATTTTGATGAATTTTTCACCGTCTGATTTTCTGCCATACAACTTACCCTCCTCGATGTCTGTATCCTGCATCAAAGATTGTTTAATCAGGAGATATTTCTGTGGGTTTTTGGGCAACAGTTTTCTGAGGGCAATAAGAGCCGCCTTGAAAGCTATTAAATCTTTGTAGTCATCAGGAAGACCCATAGCATCCGAGTCTGACGACATGGATGTCGGATAGTAGTAAAAATGCACTCTTATAGCTTCACTTGAACTCGGTGTCGGGTATAGTCCTAAATAGTCACCATCTTTATAATATCTCATGTCATATCCAATTCTGTAACATCATAAATATCCATCGGGTCAATCCTAAGTCCTTCATAATCCACCCTTCTTATTCTTTGCAGTTTAAGTGCAGACCCGACATAGATTGTTGAGCCGTCGTCATGCGCCGCTGCCGTAGAGCCAGCCTCACCCCTAACCACAGTAAGATCATTGGTCGAAATCGCTGTAATTCTTGAATATTCACTGTCAATTTTTATTAATTGCCCTACCGCAAAAAGCGTTCCGTCATCAACAGTTAAAGTAGTATCTGAAGATGAAAATTCAGCACCTTCATTTATAACGCCTCCGCTATCCGTTGCACTTTCAGGTATCCAGATTGTCGAAGAGGTCAGGTCGTAGCGTTCTTGGTCAGAGATAGATGTTGTAATTGCTGAATCCTTTAATAGATTCATGTCAAAACAAAGCTCTTTAATTACATCGTTAATAGCCTGATCCACATCCGATGCTCTCAGGTTCTCATCGTCTTCAGGATTAAGATACTGCCATACTTCTCTTCGTAATGTTTTAAGCGTTGTCGACATCTCCGCCTCCAATATAAATTGCTACTTCCTGATCAAATTTTTTCTTAAACACAGATGCCTCCTTTGCGGCTGATCCGGATTGGCTGAAATATTGCCCGCTTACACTTAAATAAGAGTTGATTTCCATTGATGCGGCACCTGCACGGTTGTTTGCCTCTGATAGATAGCCGTTAGCGTTGTTTAGGCGTGATGAAGCCTCATTAATATAAGACATTCCATTCTGGATTCGTGCCGAACCCTCTTCTCGTTTTGCAGATGCCTGTGATAGCCGTGCTGACACTTCATTAAAATATGTCTGTGCCTCCTGTGCGCCCTCCTGTGCTTCACTAATGTATGCCATTCCGTTCTGTACTCGTGATGCCGCCACACTTAATTCGGCAGTCCCTCTTTGTACGTCTTCAGTATCCGCATTGCTTATTGTTGTGCTAGCTGTATCAATTTGAGCAGCCACATTGTCAAATTCGGCATTTGCCAGCAATACGGCAGTATTAATTCTCCCCGAAGCGGTCGTAATGGCAGAAAGCGCAGTATTGATGTTTGTTTCTGTGTCTGTTTCTCCTAAGTCCAGCAAAGCAGAAATTTTATCAAACTCTGCATTGGCAAGGTCTATAATTGCGGTGATTTTATCAATTTCATCCGTAGAGGCGTTTAGTGCCGTTTGAATTTTTGTATAGGTGGCACCGGCAACATACGCCGCCACTTTGTCCATTTCGTCTTCAGCCATGCGCCTCATAACGCCAGATTCACGCAATTTAGCCTCAGAAACGGTAAAATACACAACAGCGTTTAATAATTCGTCAGGGAAATTAGAAATTGATGTTAACGATGCATTGACATACGACATGTCAGGCTCAAAGACCTTAAAGGCATTTGGGCTTACTCCCGGATCGGGTATAACATAAATCTTGCCAACATCATCATAAAAATAAGGATCATCAGACGTGGCGATTTTTGATGCCTGAAATGCCTGTCGTGATCCGATACGCTTACATTCCACGTACTCGCCGTCAGTGCCGTTTTCACGAACCACCTTATGTATTTTATTGACAACCGTAGAATACCCATTTGATGTTTGATCACCAGAATCTATGGAAAAGGCACCCAATAAATGCGTAGGCATCAGATTGATTATAGTGCGTTTTGACATACTTGCCCAATCGGTAATCATTTGACCCGTTATCCCAATGTCACCGCTTGTAGCTTCGCCAATAAGGTTTGTGATTTGATCTTCAATGGAGCTAAAGCCCGCCATAATATCTCCAAAAGTGGGGGGAGACTTGCTCCCCCCGTTGTTAGGTTATGATAATCTGGTTGATGCCGTGTAGTAGCTTATGGAAGCAAAGTCCTCTGAATTGAACTTTGATTTTGCATAAGCATACATAGCTCCACCGGCTACACCAAGTTGTTTTTTGTAGTCAAAAGACTTTTCAACCCAGCTTGGTTCTCCGCCGGTCACTAAGATTCCAGCCTGTGCGCCCATAAACAATGCCTGTGCGCCATGAACGTCGGAACCACTACCATACGCATTAGACGTAGTAATGTTTTCGTGTTCATGTATCACAACATTATCCCACACATATTTAGCTCCACGGAAAATCGGGTTATCCTGTCCCCGTAATCCGGCTAAAGCCTGTGACTCGTTCCATTCGGGATCACGAGTAAGGTCATACAACTGTTCAGGGTGCAGTAACAGAACATAGTGTTCCTGTCCTTTTACCTTAATCGGTCGAATCTTTACTTCGTCAGACCCTTTTGGAGTTTTTGCGGCTTTTCTTAGAATAGAAATATCCGCAGGCGTTACCAAGTCAGCAGACGCTAATTGTGCTGAAATACTTGATTGATTAAGCCGTGTGTAAGCAGCCACTCCGCCATCATCAGCACGAAATGTTCGTGTTGGAGATGCAGCCAAAGCTGTAAACGCATCAGCATCCATTTTTTCTGCCAACCAGAGTTTTAATGAAGACAATGCTTCATTTCTAAAGTTAAACAGAACTTTTTTGTCGTCGAAATTACCGGTATTGCGAAACGCATTGCGCTTTTCAGCCAGAGTGACGGTCTGCGAATAGGTTTTGAGTTGTTCCTCATTGCCTTCCAACTGATCGTCATTTGAAACTCCTGCTCCGCTAGGGTTCATTAATAATCCAACAGTAACGTCTTTACCAGCCTGACCGTCAAGTTCGTGCTTGTGATGAATCATGTATTCTGCTCCATCACCGGTAAATTTACTGAAATAGATTTCTTTCCCAGCTTCGTAGAATAGCTTTTTCGCCCATCTCGATACCTGTAATCCACTAGCCCATGTTGATTGTGCCATAATTTACTCCTGTATCAATTCTACGATGTTAAGCATTATTGTGAAAGCTCCGGCAGTTATAGCGTGTGTAGCAACAACCATATCCACTGTATCAGCAGAGGTTACATACAAGGCACTTCCGGCAGTGTCCTCGAAGTCGTTAGCTGTTAAACGAATCACATCATTAGCCGCCAGCTCAGTACCATCCGCAGTAAACGCTGCTCCAAGTGTAGCAGACCCAACCTTAAACTGTACTGTACCGTCATTAGATGTAGATGTAAAAGCTGTCGTCACAACTACCCACCCCCCCGCAACAAAACTGTTAGCAGGAAGAGTGATAATGTTATGAGTGCCTGTAGCATCTACGCCATCACTAACTGGTGTTATTTTTTTAGCCACCCAACGACCAAGTCCATCATCGCTTCGCTGAATCGGTTGTTCAGCAACGCTTGATGTAATATCAGCCATATTTTACTCCTTTTTATCCACTAGGTGCATTTTCTAAGGCACTCTTCTGCTCTTCTATCGGCAACCTACCGAACTCTTCAGGAGTCATTGCGTCATAATCTTTCTCTTTTTCAGAAAGTTTACTTCCACCCGCCTCACTTAATGTTTCGGTAGCTTCCGTAGAAAGCTCCTTGAGGGCAGCCTTTTTGCCATCCTCACGTGCCTTTTCAATTAGTTTTTGCCTGTTATAGAGAAAGAAAGCATCTTCAATGTTTGAAACGCCTTTTTCTTCTCCATATTTGGCAATATCCATCCACTCTTTTGGTGAAACGTCAGGGTTTTCTTTCTGTAATTGCCCGACTGTTCTTTCAAACTCCTGCACTTGGGTTATTTGCTTAATAGCGTTTTGTGCAACCTGTTGTCCCTTATGTTCAATATACCTATCAACACTTTCTTTATCGTAGGGATCGTATTCAACCTTTTCTTCTTTAGGTTGCAGCTTTTGCCGCAATTCACCAAGTTCATTAGCTTGCTTACCATATAGAGATTCACGGTTAGCGAAATATTCCTCAGCTTCTTCGATGGAGGAATATTCTTTTCCGGCAAACATTATTTTTGAGGGAGCTTCTTCGTGATCTTCCGGCTCACTTTCTGGCTCTTCAGGAACACTTTCGGATGCGGCGACTTCGGGTGTCTCCGGCTCTTCAATGTATTCGCCAAAATGCTCAAATTCAGCGGTCTCGGTCTGACCTGTCAGTTCCTTTTCCTCTTCCATGTTTTGTCCTTTTTGTTATGGTAGCGGTTTCGGTCTTTTCGGAGACTTCGGTGCTACCCGTTTTGAATCGTCACCAAGTTTATCGTATTTCGGTTTTGGTTTAGGACGATTAATTTTATTTGGTATTTGTGTCATGTCTTCACCTCCGGTAATGGGGTGTAATCAAGACGTATGCCATAAAATGCCGCATCAGCATCGAGATCATCTCCCGCATCAGCGGCTTCTCTACGCACATTGATAAACAACAATTCTGAATTAGCCGCCATCGTATCTGCCGCAATCGAAATCGCATCAGAGATGTTTAAGTCGTCTGCTGTAGTCGAATCCGTATCGGTTGTAGTTGCGTTTGTAACAGCAACCCCAATGTCATCACCTGCCGCAACAGCACGTACGTCAATATCCCATACCACATCTGTTCCATTTTCATCAGCAGAACTCCAATAAACATACGCACTTACAGCCTTGGATACGTCAATATCCTTCGGGAACAAGAGGCTGGTGTCTATTTCTTCAGCCGTTGTTTGTTGAAATAACATACCGGTCGGTTTTGAGCTTCCAATAAGCCCTAATTCAGCATTTCCAACATCATTAAATTGCGACGCTGGAATCCACACTTGTCCTGTCAGTTTATCCAAGAGATCGACCAAATCTCTGCGGAAAAACCCCTGTTTGGTTATTTTAGCCACTAGCTTGTCCTTTCATCATTTCCTGCATACGAATTTCTTCAATTTTTTGCAGGATTTCCTCTCTACTCTCCCAATCGGACGCATTAACAAACTCAGGTAGCAAAGCGGGAGCGTATTGAGGTATTTTTTGAATTAGATCGCCGATTTCTTTGTAACGGATGGAGCGCACCGTAGGCGAATCTGTTTTTGTGAGAGTGATGTCGTATTTCAAGACATTGTTTTTCTTGAAGTTATCAACGAAAAGCTCAATGTCCTGCTGTTCAGCATCAGACTCTGCTCCAATTACTCTTGCGAATTTATCTTCTGACCAATACTGTTGCATATTGGATATAATCATTTTCAGGACTCTTTTTTTAGCAAAGTCCAGATTTTGCAATGGTTCTTCCAAGGTGGTAAGTCCCTGCCGAATACGTGTATTGGCAGCCAACCCGCTTTCTTTAGAGGCTGACGCTACGCCCATCAGGGGATCGGTTGCACCTGAAATCTCCTTTGCATCATATTCGGCACGTTCTTCCAGATTTGAAATGTAATTAAGTATCTGAATATGACCCATTGACCACTGTTGCATAATATCGCTTAATTTTTTCCCTGCTTTCAGGGTGACTTTTGCCCATAGACCGTTTGCAGAGGCATGATTTAGCTCTTCAGACGTAATGCCTGCTCTCTGGTCTATAATTCCGCCACCTTTCGGGCTACGGCTCAGAATATCAAGAGCCTGTGAGCGTCTCTTATTTTTCTCCCTCTGCGGGTCTTTCAGGTTTTCTACAATGCCAAATGTCTCAATTTTGTCACCCATATCCTCAAAATAATAAAAAATGGGTACTAATTGGAATTGTTTATGGTTATATTTATCAACTGCCCGTTCTTTCAGGATTCTATCGCCTGAAAACTGTGTATGATAGATGTCGGAAGTGGCACGAGACACAATATTCATCTCTATTTTGTCTATTCCGGCGGCTTCGGCGTGTAAATTCAAAATTTCTCTTGCATCTGATTTAGTTTTAGCACGTCCAACGACACCATTTCCAACCACAACGTATTCTTTTCGCCATTCTCTGTCCCAATAATCAATCACCTTCACTCTTTTTCGGCTTTTATCCAGATAGGACATGTTTTTGTCCTCTTCATTATCATAATAACTGCCATTTTCCCGATTCTGGACATCGGTAGGGTCGCCATATTCTACGCCACGTGGTATATCTTCAGGTTTTTTAGCTCCCAAATTATAGCGGGCATTGACTTCGGACACGGTTAACCAGCGTTTTCTGGCTAAACAATTCCATTCTGACGGATCATCTGTTCTTGCATCGGGATCAAGCAGGACATTTGCCCAGCTTTCACGCCTTACTACAAGTTCTTTGCCAAATTCGTCATCTTCACGCACGAAAATATCCAGCCAGTCCCGTCCGGTGATACCTGCATACTTAAATCCACGTGAAAATTTACGATTCAGGTGTTGTTGTCTTTCCACATAAAGCAAAGCGGGTGTAATAAGTTGTGTATAGGGTCTGTCTTCGTCGCCTACCGGAGATGTTTTCCAATAGGTGCGGTTTTGGATTTCCACCCCGCTTATCATAGCCACTTTCGGTAAAATAATATCTAATTGAAGCGGAGACCGGTCTTCGTCTGACAGTTTATTATAATCCTCTTCATCCCATTGTCCCTTGCCGTATCCGCCTGTAGTGAAGCGCATGGATTCTTCGGCACGTTCCATAAACTCCTGTTCGGCACTTTCCATTGATTCATAGCGTTCTTTTACTTCCATTTATACTCCCATGAACCCATTTCTTGTTTTTGGCTGGCGATAATGTTCATACTTTTTTACCCTTTTTTTGGCATCTTCAACGGCATGTACCAAATACCTTACCGTATCCATAAAATGATCGTTTCTTTTGACAGCATCTTCCGGATTCGGTCTCGTAGATGTACCGAATTTAAGTTCTGCCCATTTATAATCCAATATTTCATTTCTCAGGGGTTCCAATTCCGGTTTATCAAGAAAATACAATTTCGGTTTTGACCTGAAGTAGCCATCATCTCTACGATCAAAGTAAAGAAATTTCGATACCCTTTCAAACCCGGCTCTTTTATCGTTTCTGGCATTATCCCATGTAATATCATATTCTTCCCATTCATCTGCTACGGACATGCCATCTCTTTCCGATCTTCTGATAGACGGATCGGCGAGGTATTCATACGAAACGCTGTCTTTTGTTTTTTCTTCTAAGATTTTCGCAAGTTCATAAATCGGTGTATCTTCGGCATAGATACCGTCGTAGCAATAAATAGTTCCGTTTGTATCCACGGCGGCGAATAAAATTGCAGAAGGATTCGTGCGACCATAATCATAGACAATATAATGATTCCACCAGTCTTCTATGGGTGTCTTCGGAGATACAAAATGCACTTTTTCGTCAAATTCGGGATACACGAGTCCGGCAAAGTCATCCCATTCGCAATACACATAGCGATTAATCCATTTCTGCGGATGGTCTAATAAAAGTTCTCTAATATAGTCAAACGGCAGATACGGATTATCGGAATATGTTTCCACATCCTCCTGACAGGTCGGCGGTGGAACGCCTTTCTGCCAAGTCCGTGCCTCTACCAGATTTTTGCGCTGACTCCTATTCTTCGCCTCATCTCTTTTAAACTTCTGCCACACCCAATCGTGTCCACCCGGGTTACAGGCATGAAAATTTGTTCGTGAACTGCGCCCACGTCGCAACTGCCCCTTCGCAGCCCGAAACGTATCCTGCGGAATCTCCTCAAGCTGATCAAAAGAGAAAAACCCTAAATTCATACTCTTAATCCTCTGAATAGCATCACGTGAATCATCCAGAGCCATATACACTATCTTCGATCCGTTTAAAAACTCAATCTCATGATCCTGCGGACTGTGCCGTTTTACAAAATCACCCGCCATATCCAATAACTGTATCAACGTACTCTTCTTAAAAGCATCCAATACCTTCCTGCCCATCAATCCTAAATTCTTCGGGTAATGCCAACTCTGCATCACCGCCTCCAATACCTGCACCTCCGTCTTCCCAACCCCAAGAGACCCTGCATATAAATTGTCCACACACGCCCCTATCCACTGCTGAAACTCATCCTGCTTCGGCAACGGAGACGTGGGATGACCCTCAGCATCTCGAAACCCAATGTAGAGCTTACTCAAATAACTTCACCGTGAAATTCACGCTCCTCACCACCACCGTCAGGATGAAAACCGTATCCGTAATAAACACCGTTACCCCTGTCCTCAACCTTGTCAAACGTCCATTCTACATTGCCCTCACGAATCACAACGTAATTCAAATAAACCTTGCGGCTCTCTTCAACGATCTCCTCCGCATCTTGAGACTGAATCTCATTAGCAACCTCTTCCAACTCAGCACGAGCATCATTCAGTAAGTCCAACTCCGCCTGACGACGAGATGCCTTCTTCTTGCTCTGTATCCGCTCTCCATTGCTCATTAAATACCAACCACCACCTAAATACTTCATTGTACCTCTCTTTCTAACGAAACTTTTAAAAATTATCCGCTACGTGACGAAAATGACTTTTCACGAACATCTCTAAAAATTTCATTCCTAACGAATTTAATTTAAGTCTACTACGTTTAATCAAAAATTTTAACAACCGCTTTGGCACCAAAAATATGTCGGGTCGCCTTTGTTACCAAAAAATATGTCGGGTGAGTATACTCC
>CAZSON010000104.1:0-9427 GCA_964608375.1 uncultured Desulfobacter sp.
GATAGTTGAGAGCAAAGGCCTCCACCTATATGGATATGCGGAAGATCTTGCCAAACTAAGATGTCTGAAGTGCTGAAATCTCCTGCCCGCAGCTCCATTGCTTGTTTTTTAACAAACCGTCTTGGCGGTGAATCAAAACCACCCGTTTCCCGGGCGGGTGTTCACTCGATTGAGTCCGGTCGATCGATAATCGATTCCCGTTCGTGTTTTGCGTGTCGAATGATTTCGCCTTCAATCAGATAGATCACCTCTTCGGCAATGTTGGTGGCATGGTCGGCGATTCTTTCCAGGTGTCTTGAAATCAAATACTGGTTGATCAGAAATTTTACTTCGTCGGTATGTTCACGAATTGCCTGTTTGGTCAGCTGGTAAACTTTTTCCTGGATATCATCGACTTCGTCGTCTTTAATCAGGACTTTGAAAGCCAGATCGATGTCCAGATTCACCAGGGCGTCCAGGCTCTTTTTCAGCATCTCTTCGGCCTTTTCGGCCATTTCAGAATAGTCATAAGTAAAGCCGACCGTTTTGCGCTTGGCCAGGCTTTCCACCCGTTCAGCGATGTTCACTGCCTCGTCACCGATTCGTTCAAGGTCGTTGTTGATTTTAATTACCGCGATTAGAAAACGTAAATCCACCGCTACCGGCTGATGCAACGCCAGAATTTTCAGGCATTCTTCCTCTATCTCAACTTCCATTTCGTCGATGTTGTAATCGTCGATGATAATCTTCTTGGCTATTTCAGCATCTTTTAATTCAATGGCTTTGATGGCCATGCGGACTTCTTCTTCCACCATGGTGCCGAGGGAAAGAATCAACTTCTTTAATTTTTCGATTTCTCTATGAAATTGTTTGGTCATGGGAATATCTCGCCGGTTATCCGAAGCGTCCGGTGATGTAATCTTGCGTTAGCTGATGGTTTGGCCGGGTGAAAATTTGGGTCGTAAGGCCAACCTCAATTAAATCGCCCAGGTGAAAGTAGGCGGTACGCTGGGAAACCCGGGCCGCCTGCTGCATCGAATGGGTCACAATGATAATGGTATACCGTTTACGCAGCTCGTCGATCAGATCTTCGATGACGGAGGTGGCGATGGGGTCGATCGCGGAGCAGGGCTCATCCATCAAAATGACTTCCGGGCTAACGGCAATCGCACGAGCAATGCACAGACGCTGCTGCTGTCCACCCGACACCCCGGTACCGGGGTGGTCTAGTATATCCTTTACCTCGTTCCACAGACCTGCCCTTATCAGGGAGGTTTCGACAATTTCATCCAGTTCGGTTCTGTTTTGGGCAAGTCCGTGAATGCGTGGGCCGTAAGCGACATTTTCATAAATGGATTTTGGAAAAGGGTTGGGTTTTTGAAACACCATGCCGACCTGGGCGCGCAGAGGAACAACGTCAACGTTTTTGTCATAAATATTCAGACCATCAAGCAATATTTCCCCCGTCACCCGGCACCCTTCGATGGTATCGTTCATGCGGTTCAAACATCGAATAAAAGTCGATTTGCCGCACCCGGACGGTCCGATCATGGCCAGGACCTCATGCCGGCCGATATCCAGAGAAACGTTTTTAATGGCATGCATGTCGTCATAGTGTACATTCACATTGCGGCAGGTCATCCGTGGGTTGTCCACCTTAAGTTTACCGATTGGTTTTCGGTTTTCCCGGCTGACAAGCCTTCTACCATTTTCGGATTTAACCGTTTCCAGTGATTCTTTCGTTAATTTAGGCTCGGATCCGACTGATTTCGATTTCATCAAAGGTCCAACAAGTTCCATTTTTAATATATTCCGATATACTTATCACATGTGTAATGTCACCAAATGAGAAAACGAATACCGTATATGATTGATTGCGGGTTTTAATTTTCCCGGTAAAAGAAAAAGTAGGCTGGACTTAAAATACGGCATCCAGCCTATTTTTTCTCAAAATATTGTTGGTTCAACTATTTGATTGTTTCCATGTTTTTAACGGTGTTGCGGAATTTTTTTCGCTCGACCTCGGGCATCGGGATCATGCCCTTTTCGCTCAGATATCCATCGGAACCCCAGGCTTTTTCGCTGGTAAACTCGTCCAGATATTCCTTGATGCCCGGGATCACATCCACATGGGCCTTTTTGACGTAAAAGAAAAGCGGACGTGAAAGCGGATATTTCCCTGAGGCGATATTGTCAAAAGTCGGCTGGACCCCGTATACAAAAGAGCCCTGGATCTTATCGGCATTCTGGTTGAGAAAGCTGAAGCCGAAAATACCGACGGCATTGGGATTGGCTTGCAGTTTTTGCACAATGAGATTGTCGTTTTCGCCGGCTTCAATATAAGCACCGTCCTCGCGGACCGTGTGACACGTGGCCTTGTACCATTTCTTATTTTTCTTCCTCCGAGCTTTAATCCAGCCGAACTTCTCGGCCCCGGCTTCCATGGCAAGTTCGGCGAAAGCATCGCGGGTTCCGGAGGTTGGCGGAGGTCCCAGGATTTCAATTTTTTTGTCTGGAAGGAAGGGTTTGATATCCTTCCAGGTTTTATACGGATTGGGAATCAGTTTTTCACCGCCGTTTGGATCCGGAACGTTCTTGGCTACCGCCAGAAAGATATCCTTACGGGTAAGCTTCAAAGGGGCTGCTTTTTTCGAGTTTGCCAGCACAATACCGTCGTAGCCGATCTTTACTTCAACGACTTCCTTGACCCCATTTTGCAGACATTTTTTAATTTCAGAACTTTTAATCCGGCGCGACGCGTTGGTAATATCCGGATGCTCGACGCCGATGCCTGCGCAAAACAGTTTTAAGCCCCCACCCGATCCGGTAGATTCAATTTTGGGGGTTTTGTACGAGGTGCTTTTGCCGAACTTTTCAGCCACGACCGTCGCAAACGGGTAAACCGTGGATGATCCCACAATGCTGATGTAATCTCTGCTGGAAGCGGCAAAAACCGAGATCGAAAAGACCATCGTAATGACGGCGATTAGAATAAATGTGATAGGCTTTTTCATGAATGTGTCCTCCTCTTAAATAAAGAGTTGAAGTTATGTATATCTAAACTGCGTTACTAAATGATATCTTTTTGCTAGCTCGGTATTTGAATAGTGTTAGAAAAATGTTCAAAGTTCGATTAATTATGGTTAGGAAACCGTTAAGGTCCTGTTGAAGTTAAAAAATAGTTTTACCAGCGCCGTTCGAAGCGTTTTCGTAAGATAATGGCACCCGCATTCATGATAATTAAAAACCCCAGCAGGACCATAATAGCGGCCGAGGTTCGTTCCACAAAGGCGCGTTCCGGACTATTGGCCCACAGATAAATTTGAACCGGCAAGACCGTGGCCGGATCGGTAAACCCGGCCGGTATGTCGACAATAAAGGCTACCATCCCGATCATCAGCAAAGGCGCGGTTTCGCCGAGCGCACGGGCCATGCCGATAATGGCGCCGGTCAACATCCCGGGCAGGGCCAGCGGCAATACATGGTGGAAAACCATTTGCATTTGGGAGGCGCCTACCCCCAATGCCGCTTCGCGAATCGAAAGCGGTACCGCTTTGAGCGCTGAACCGCCGGCGATAATGATGGTCGGCAGGGTCATCAGGGTCAGCACCAGACCGCCGACCAAAGGGGCTGATCGCGGCAGGCCGAAAGTGTTTAAAAAAACCGCCAGTCCCAATAGCCCGAAAACAATCGACGGGACCCCCGCCAGATTATTGATGTTGATTTCGATCAGATCCGTCCATCGATTTTTAGGGGCGAATTCCTCCAGATAAACAGCTGCGGCTACCCCGATGGGAAACGACAGCAACAGAGTGATCATTAGAGTCAGGAAAGAACCGACCACGGCGCCCCAGATGCCGGCCTGTTCCGGCTCTCGGGAATCCGCGACAGAGAAAAACACCCAGTTGAATTGTTTTTTTATTTTGCCGTTGGCCGACAAATCATCAACCCACTGCAGCTGCTGTTTGTTCAATCGGCCCTCACCTTCAGGCTCCTCCCGTTTGATGTGTCCTTTGATCAGCATGTCAATGTCGTCATCAGCCGGAACCCAGACCGGAAGCATTTTACCGATGATTTCAGGATGCTTGAGCACCATGTCCCGCAGCTGATAAGAGGCCCCGGAGCTGATCAGGCCGTATAGCCTTCGCTTTTCGGATCGGGACTTTGCATCAGGAAACATCCGGCGCAGGGAGTTTTTAACGATTCCAGCGTAATCGGCTTTTGCCAGTGCCTCCTGCTGAAGAATTTGGGGATCAAAAAAAACTTCCAGTTGAATGAACGTTTGCTGAAAGGCCGTGTAGCCTTTTTCGATGATATTGGAAAACAGCAAGGCCAGAAACCCCAGGCTTAAAATGATGGCGGTCAGGCCGTAAAGCTTGAAATTTCGCTCGACCCGGTAACGTTTTGCCAGGCTCTGATGAACAATATCGAGCGTTCTTTTAGAAGCCTTCTTGGATATGGGAGATTGGGCGTTTGTATTATTCATATTGTTCACGATATTTGCGCACCACCCGCAGGGCGATAATATTAAGAAAAAGGGTTATGATAAACAGCAGAAGCGCCAAAGCAAAGGCCGCCAGAGTCTTGGGACTGTCGAATTCCTGGTCGCCGACCAGTAGCGTGACAATCTGTACGGTCACAGTCGTCACAGTTTTTAATGGATTTACGGTTAACTTCGCAGCCAGTCCGGCGGCCATGACCACGATCATGGTTTCGCCGATCGCCCGGGATACCGCCAGAAGGATGCCGCCGACAATGCCGGGCAAAGCAGCCGGGAAAAGGACCTGTTTGATGGTTTCCGACTGGGTGGCGCCCAGGCTGTAGGCACCGTCCCGCAGGGCCTGTGGGACGGCATGAATAAAATCATCCGAAAGTGAGGATACAAAGGGAATGATCATGATACCCATGACCAGACCGGCCGCCAGAGCGCTTTCCGAGGACACATCCATCCCGATGTGATTTCCGATATTACGAATAAAGGGCGCCACGGTCAGGGCCGCGAAAAAGCCGTAAACAACTGTGGGGATACCCGCCAGAATTTCAATTAACGGCTTGGCGAGCGAACGAAATTTCTTTCCGGCGTATTCGGACAGGTAGATAGCCGACATGAGGCCGATGGGAACCGCCACAATCATGGCGATAAAGGCAATCAGAGCGGTGCCGACAAAAACCGGAACGGCCCCAAAGACCCCGGATGAGCCCACCTGGTCCTCACGAATGGCCATTTGAGGGCTCCATTCGAGGCCGAACAAAAAATCGGTAATTGGTATCATTTTGAAGAACCGTATGGCTTCATACAACACCGACAAAACAATACCGATGGTGGTAAAAATGGCCAAGGTCGAGCAGGTAATCAAAATGTATTTAATGACCTGTTCGACATGATTTCGAGCGCGCATCGAGGGCCTAATTTTACTTCTGATAAAAAGGATCCCCCCAACGGCAATGGCTAAAACCGCTACCCCAAGGGCGGCATTGCTGGTGGCTTTTAAATTTCGGTACTGGTCGGCAGCCGACTGCATGGCTGGGTTAATATTACCGGAAACAATATTGCCACTGACCAGGTTTTTGATGTCATTGACCACCAGGCTAAGGCTATCCGGCGTAAGTCCGCGCAGCTTTTCCGGCAGGTCGGAGACAACCAGCTGGGTAATCACGCTGTCCTCGAATGCCAGCCAGAATCCGAACAACAGCACAGCGGGTATGCCGCACCACAGCGCTGTCAGAGCACCGTAATAAGTGGGGCGCGAATGGAGACGGCTAATGCCGGACAAATCGGCGGCCGCGACAAAAGCCCGCCGCCGCCCCAGGTAATACCCTAAGGCGGAAAGTGATAACAGAACGATAAATAAAGTGGTCGGGTTCATATGGTCACGTCTCGTAAATAGTTGTTTGAGCCTACTATGGTCATGATTTGTGAGATTTGTGTTAGAAAACAGATAGAATACGGTTAACATTTATAAGGGGTTTCGATCGGAGCTTAGAGCCTGGCAAGCGTGAGTAACTGTTTGCCAGGGATAATTAGAAAATGAAAGAGGGTTGTTTGGAAACTTGAAGCTGCTCAGCAAGGTATCTGCCGATGAGAAAGCGCAGTCCAAACAAGTCGGGATGAGCATTTTGAATCGGCAGATACTCCGCCACAGGTCTTTGGCAGACCATCGGGTGCTAGACGTATTTTTAAGAAGGGTTCTATTTTTCTTCCTGCGGCAGGTAAATACTGAACGTACTGCCGGCATTCGGCGTACTGTCCACACTCACCCGGCCACCATGTGCCTGAACAATATGCTTGACGATCGATAGGCCTAAGCCGGTACCTCCCAAATTACGGCTGCGGGCTTTATCTACCCGGTAAAACCGTTCAAAAAGTCGATCCAGATGCTGTCGGGGAACCCCGATACCGCGATCTTTAAAACGGATTGCGATTGCAGCACCCTTTTTTTCAGCTTCTATCGAAACGATGCTTTTTTCAGGGCTGAATTTAACGGCGTTATCAATCAGGTTAATCGCCGCCTGTTCAAACAGGGGCGGATCGATCCGGGTGGTTATTTTTTTTTCACAAGAAAGGTCAAGGGAAATATTTTTTTCATCTGCTTTGGCCTGACAGACCTGAATGGCGGTTTGAAGAACGTTTCTTAACAGGACCGTTTCAAACAGAATTTCTTTTTTTTCAGCCTCCTGTTCGATTCTGGAAAGACTCAGAAGGTCTTCCACGATTGAGTTCAACCGCTCGACATGCCTGGATATGATGCTCAGAAAGCGCCGGGCCTCTTCAGGATTATCCACTCCCCCGTGGCAAAGGGTCTCCACAAAGCCTTTTATGGCGGTCAGGGGTGTTTTGATTTCATGGGATACATTGGCCACAAAATCACGCCTGATGTTTTCAAGCCTTTTTAAGTGGGTCACGTCGTGTAGCACCACCAACGTCCCGGTTTGTTCCTGATCGGCATCCCGTAGCGGGGTGCAGTAAGCGTTGATGATCTGTTCCTTATTTTTATGCAAAGAGATTTCAGCCTCAGTCCGGATGTCGGTGGCGAGCGCCTGTTGGACAAACCGGTGTAAGTCTGGATTGCGGACAACTTCCTGTATAAGTCGTCCTTGAATTTCAGCTGGGTTTATATGAAAGATTTTGACCGCAGCCTGGTTGGCGCTGAGGATACGTTCATGCCTGTCAACGGCGAAAACCCCTTCGGTCATGCTGGAAAGTACCGCCTCGAGTTCAGTCCGTTGACGGATACCGGTCTGTATTTTTTCTTCGAGGTGAATGGCCATTTGGTTCAGGGTAGCCGAAAGGCTACTCAATTCTTCGGTAGTTGCTGCGGGCAGGCGATAATTAAGATTGCCATCGGCATATTGTTCGGCCGCCCTCTTTATCTCTTCAATCGGCTGGCTGATATACCGGGAGACCGCCAGACTGGCCAGAGCGGTAATAAAGGCAATGGTCAGCCCCCCAAGGGCAATCTTGACCTGTATCCCTTTAAGAGTCTCATCGATAAATGAGATTGAAAAGGATGTACGAACGACGGCGGAAAGGGTTTTATCCATTTTCAAGGGGATGGCCACATACATCATTTTCAGGCGCAGGGTATTGCTGTAGCGGGTAGAGCTTCCCAAACCCTCTTTCAGGGCCTGAATCACTTCCGGGCGGTTACCATGGTTGTCCATGTTGTCGGGGTTTTCAACGGTATCTCCGGCCACGGCTCCATTGGGAAGGATGACGGTGATGCGGGTATCTGTACGGCGGCCGATCTTTTTGCATAAGGAATCGATGGCCGCCGTGTTGAGGGGTTCCAGATAACGTCTAAGCTGTTCTTCGAAGAAATACGCTCTGGATTTAAGTTCAATCTTGGTTTGATTAAGAAAGAATTGGCGCAAAGTACTGGAAGCATACCAGCTGACCGCCAGTATGGTAACAAGAGAGATAGCCAGGTAAGCAGGGAAGATCTGCCAGAATAGTTTTTTTCTTTTTTTTTCTTGGGTCACGGGTTTTCCCTGAAACGATAGCCGACGCTTCTGACCGTTTCAATATAATCCCCACAACGTCCCAGTTTTTTTCTTAGGCCCACGATCTGGACATCCACGCTTCGATCGGTGACCGGATAGTCGCTGCCTCTAACTGCGTCGACGATTTGATAACGAGTAAAAACCCATCCTGGCCGTTTGGCTAAAAAGTAAAGAACTTGAAATTCAGAAAATGTCAGCTCAATCGGGTGGCTACCCACCAGCACACTTCTTCTGCCCGGATGAATTGTCAAGTCATGAATCTTGATGATGCTTTTATTGTCTTTCGCTTTCCGCCTGTCCCTGCGAATAACTGCCCGAATTCTGGCGATGAGCACTCGCGGGCTGAATGGTTTGGTAATATAATCATCCGCTCCAAGTTCCAGTCCGGTCACGATATCGGCTTCTTCACCCTTGGCAGTTAACATGACGATGGGGATGTGGCGGGTGTCGGCATGGTTTTTAAGCTTTAGGGCAACCGCCAGTCCATCCATACCGGGAAGCATGAGGTCAAGCACAATCAGGTCAAAGCGTTTTGAGAGGGCCTTTTTCAAGGCATCTTCGCCTGTGATGGCCCCGGTGACGCGGTATCCTTCTCTATCCAAATTGTACCGAACCAGTTCCAGGATATCTTCTTCGTCGTCGACGACCAGGATCTGTTCATTGGTCATAAAATGACACCTTGACCCGCACTAGTGAGCACATTCTCCGTCTGTATCATAAAGAGAGATAAATGTTAATGCAATGTAAATTTAATCGGCTCCGATAATCAGGCGAGGCCCGATAGCGAACCGACAACGGTTTGGAAAAAGGACGGCCTTTACTTTTCAACCGGATGATCATAACATGGTTGTTTCGTGTCGCCACGGCTGAAGTAGCCCAAGTAAAAAAAAATACGGCTGAGCAAAGCTTTTCACTATCGCAATCGCGCATTTATAAAAAAATCGTCTCTTTTGTGAAAGAGGGTGATGGCCAGGTTTTAACATGAAACGGAAAAAAGAAAAGCCGTTTAGGGGGATGGTTCTCGTTTCCACCCCATGGCCGATTTTTAGCAGGCCCTCCATTCAACTCGGCGCCTTAAAATCATATTTGCAATCGCGGTTCCCCGACCTGTCGGTTCAGGCCCATCATCTGTATTTAAAAGTGGCCGAAGGGCTTGGATATCAGATTTATCAGACGCTATCGGAGAGGACCTGGTTGGCAGAGACGGTGTATGCCGCCCTTTTGTTTCCCGATCGGTTTCAAGCGATTGAGAGGCTCTTCAGGCAGGAAGCGACGGGAAAACCGGTTTTAAAAAGCGTTGGATTTAAAAAAATCACCAATCGGACGAGGGAGCTTTCAGAGAGCCTGATCGACGGCATCGATTGGGGAAAATTCGGACTCGCCGGGTTTTCGATATGTCTTTGTCAACTCACATCAACGATCTATTTTATTAAACAGATCAAAAGGC
>CAZSON010000105.1:0-9391 GCA_964608375.1 uncultured Desulfobacter sp.
TATATATGGACGCGAGTTAGGATCTTAGCGTAGCGATCAGCCGCAGGGGATTCGTCAGCAGCTCAAGGGCTGAAAGAATAGTTAAGCAGACAACATCGGCCGCCGTCACGCATTCTATTGCTGCGCCCTCGCCTAAAACCACGGCAATGCCGAGAACCGATTCTTTGAGCATCAAGCGATCGTTCCGACCGTTTCCGATAGCGGCGATGCAGTCTGCGCCGAGCCGTTTCACATAGTCACGCTTGCCGACATCCTGACGATTGAGCGGAAGGATTGAAAGATCCGAGGGGATACCTTTGAGCCCTGATCGGACCTTACCAAAAGTATCGGCGGTCAGTACATGAATGCTAAGTTTCTCTGCCAATTCGGTCAAACGTGCCTTCACACCTGGAAGCATCTCGCCATCACAAGCCAGGGTTCCGTTGTAATCCAAAACCAGATTTTTTAGCTTAAGTTTCTTATACCCCGGAATGTCAATCTCGATCATGTTCTCTCGTAACTTCTCATAATGTTATGGTCTTTTTAATTACCCTCTATCATAACGCTTTATCCTGAAATGATCAAAATCGCTTGCAAATGACTTTTTGCAAAACTATCAAGATTAGTTTATGATAAAAGGGAGAAATGCGTTTGAAGTTTTTCAACCGATCTCGAAATCTTTTTACGGAAGGGCTATGCCGTGCAGCAGCCTTTCAGCGCGATCGATCAATACTACATGTCACCCAATGGTCTTTCAAAAGTATATTTAGCAGGTTTGAGGATCAGTTTCTGATATGCCGCTTCCGTGTTGCCGCCTGCCGCTGAAAAAGGAAGGGAAATAACAAAGACCGCTATGCCCAAAGCAGTAGCAATCAACCCCAAGGGTCTGGCGACCAACACGTCCGCAATCATCTTTGCAGCGCTGGCATCTTCATCTTGCCATCGGTCTTGCGCCAAAGCTGAAGCGCCAAAGGGAACAATAATCAAGGTTCCCACCACAAAAAAGATGGTAATTTTTTTTGCGAATTTAAACATAAATCCCTCCCCTTGAAACAAATTATACAAACCGGTTTTGAACTGGTACGGTCTGCAAAATAGTAACCGTAAATTGAAAAGATGAACCCTAACATAAAAAAAATGGAGCGAATAGTCAAGGGAAAAGAAAAATCCCCTGATCTGTCATACATAGAAGTTGCGGTCGCCCTTCCGGTATTTAATACGTTTACCTATTCGATCCCTGAAAGCTTCGCCCAATTCATTTCACCGGGGAAGAGGGTTTTGGTCCCATTTGGCCGCCGGGTGGTTACCGGGTATATCCTCGGACCAACCGAGGAGATTCAAGGGAAAAAAATTAAGCGAATTCTCGACGTTTTGGATGACCATCCGCTTTTTCCGAAAGAGATGATCCCATTTTTTAAATGGATCTCAAATTATTATATATATCCCCTTGGAGAAACCATAAAGAGCGCCCTTCCCGGTGGACTCAACCTTTACGATTTTACCACCCTTTCCATAACGCAAACCGGTCAAAATGCAACCCTCAGCTCCGGGGTTACCCCTTTTGAAAAGGAAATATTGGTTTGCCTGAAACAGGGGTCCTGCCGTCTGAAAGATCTTTGTAAAAATTTAAAAAAAGAGATCCCGAATGCCCTCATCCAAACCCTGGAAGATAGCGGTTGGGTTGTAAAGAAAAAGGGACTTAAAGGGGGGCGGACCCGGCCGATGCTGAAGCGGTTTGTTTCGATCTCAGGGTCCGACGTCCCTTCTAACCGGTTTGCCGGGGCAAAAAAAAGGATCATCGATATCATAAGGGATGCGGGTGAAATCTCTGTAAAAAATCTAACAAAAGCGGTCCCATCCGCTTCAAAACTGATCAGCGCCCTCGAAGCTGATAAGGTTATTTCGATTTTTAAAAAACAGGTGTATCGGGATCCTTTTGGTGAACCGATTAAACCCGATATCCCCCCCAACCTCACCGATGAACAGCGCAGGGTGATTTCGACGGTTACAGGTGCTTTCAGCAAGGGATTTTCAACATTTCTCCTGTCGGGTGTAACAGGGAGCGGGAAAACAGAGGTTTACATGCAGCTGACAGCAACGGTTTTACAGCACGGCCTCTCCGCCCTGGTTCTGGTTCCTGAAATTACACTGATCTCCCAAATGGAGAGGCGATTTCGGGCCCGTTTTGGCGATTGTGTTGCCCTTCTTCATAGCGGGCTTTCTTCCGGAGAGCGCTATGATCAGTGGACACGAATCGTTTCCGGAAAAGCCACTATCGCCATCGGTGCCAGATCAGCGGTTTTTGCACCACTAACCAATATCGGAATCGTCGTTGTAGATGAAGAACATGATTCGTCTTACAAGCAGGATCATCATTTTCAATATCATGCCAGAGATATTGCGGTCGTAAGAGCGATGCTCCACGGCTGTGTTGTACTTCTTGGGTCTGCAACCCCTTCAATTCAGTCCTATTATCATGTTACAAAATCAAAATTTAAAGCGGTCAGCCTGAAAACACGCGTTGAAAAACGGCCGCTCCCGGAGGTCACCCTTGTTGATCTGAGCAAAAAAAGGCATCTGAGGGGAACCCGGCGTTTTATTACCCCCGAACTTTATAAAGCGATGGAAAAAACATTGGGTTCGGGGCAGCAGGTGCTTCTTTTTCTTAACCGAAGGGGTTTTGCCGGGTTTCCGGTCTGTTCGGCCTGCGGTGCGGCCGTTCGGTGTAAAAACTGTGACATTTCCCTGACATTTCATCAAAGTTCAAATGCCTACCTGTGTCATTACTGTGGTTATACCCGATTTTCTAATTCAAATTGCGCCGCATGTGGATCGTCCCATATAAAAAATATCGGGTGGGGTACCGAGAAGGTCGAAGCAGCGGTAAAGACCCTTTTTCCAACTGCGCGGGTGGCACGGATGGATCGCGACACGACGCGACGAAAAGGAGCCATTTTATCCTTCCTGAAAGGCCTTAAAAATCGTACCATCGATGTTCTTGTCGGTACCCAGATCGTCGCCAAAGGGCACGATTTTCCGAACATTACCCTGGTTGGCATCATCTGTGCGGACCTTTCCCTCAATTTTCCGGATTTTCGATCCGGGGAGCGGACTTTCCAGCTTTTGGCGCAAGTGGCCGGGAGGTCCGGCCGTGGCTCGGTGCCGGGCAGGGTGATCCTCCAAACTTTCAACCCGGATCATTTCAGCATTTTATCAGCCGGAAGGCAGGATTTCAAAGCCTTCTTCGCCCGGGAGATCGGTTTTCGAAAATCACTCAACTACCCGCCTTTCTCGCGCATGATCCAGTTGAAAATTTCAGGGAGGGATAAGCAAATTACCCAGGCGCATGCAATAGCGGTCGGAAATTTTTGTAACCGCTTAAAAAAAACAGATCGCACCTTTTTAAAATCTGTCCAGATGCTCGGCCCGATTGAAGCCCCGTTTCCAAAAATTGCGAAACGGTTCAGATGGCAGATCCTCCTCAAGAGTTCCCAAATTAAAATACTGCATCGGTTTGCCCGACGGCTGTTATTTCAAAACAGCTTCAAACTGAGCACGCTAAATGTCAAGGTCGTGATCGATGTCGATCCATACATGATGATGTGATATTATTTCATCCAGCATCCGAATACCCTTTGCCAGATCATCACATCCTAAATAGGGGTTCCCCTGGAAAATCATCAAAACCCGTTTTGTATTTTCGGTAACTTTTGTTCTTTCACACTGCTTTATATCCATTCTGCACAGAATGCCTTTTTCATCGATATAACCGTATTCCCCTTTTTTGGCGATCCCGTCTTTTCCGCCCCCTATCATCTTAAACTGCGTGTCCTGTTTTATGATATCCAGTCTTGGGGCCCCTTCCAGGTTATCAATATCGTGGGCACCGATCGAAATGCCTGTAAAAGATGAAACCACGTTGTATATATCGACGAACGTGTTGATTTTCGGTACCGAACCTTTTTTGAAGATAAAATCAATCAATCCGGCACTTGATGAAGGAATTCCCTTTTGCGACGTATACAGATCATGCAACTCAATGTATCCCTCAAATACCGGCGAGTTTTTCCAGCTTGGGTCTGAATATTTGTCTTTTATCTTTTCAATCTGCTCTTTGATCCATCTTTCAACATGGTTATCTCTTTTTTTAACTCTGAGATTTTTGTATATTTTCGACATTACGGGAATGTGGTCCAGTTTTTTTGATTTCTTCATTGATAGAGAGCCCGCTTTGTCATCGACCGGTTTGTTTTCGTTTTGTGGGTTATTCATGGTCGATCTCCCTATTTTCTTTATTGCTTTTTGAACCTGGCTATTTTATATCTTAGCATGCTGAGGTCAAGTTGAATTATATGAAAGTTTTTTTCATAAATTCTTGACATCTACATGCTGCATAGCTTATCAAGCATATAACTTTTCATACTGCACCTTTGTATAAAACGACATTTTATACGAAAGGAGGTGAGAAAGCGGATAAAACGAACGTTAAAATGATGGTTTCGTAAAAAAGTCCAACTTTGTTCGCTCCGTGGATTTATATACTCAATGTCGCTCACAAAAGACTTTTTACTAGATCGTCAAAAATAATTAAAAAAATTTACCCAAGGGGGATCACCATGAAAAAAAAAGGTTTCCTAAAATCACTCGTTCCTGTGACAACAATTGTATCACTGGTAGTGGCCTTGTCTGTAATGAGCGTACCGACCGCTCAAGCTGCAGAAACGATTAACATCGGTTTTTTGGCGGCGTTGTCCGGCCCTGATGCAGGGTGGGGCTTGCCGGGACTTACCGGAAATCAGATGTTCATTGATGAGGTCAATGCCAAAGGCGGCCTGCTGGTCGGCGGAAAGAAATACCCGCTGAAAATGTATGCCTTTGATGACGAGGCGATCGGCAGCAAAGCGCTGCAAGGCGCCAAAGAGCTGGTTTTAAGACGTAAAGTTAAATTTATCAGCGCCATCGGTGGAAACCCTGCCGATGCCACCCACCCTTTTCTCAGCAAGAAAAAAGTCTTCTATGCAACGCTGATCTCAACAGATATTAAGCCGGATCGACCCTATCTGATCGGCGGCGGCGACGTAACTCCCAGGATCGATATGCTGAGACCTTGGTATCATAGATTTAAGAACCCTAATTTGAAACGCTGGGCGGTCACCTCGCAGGACGACAGTATTGGGCTGACCTGTCAGGCATGGGAAGTAGGCTCGGCCATCGCCGAGGGCTGGGATGTTGTTTATGATAAACATTTCTCATTGGAAACAACCGATTTCGCCCCGGTCGTAACCGCCATCCTGGCCACCAAGCCGGATGTGGTCAGCCTGAATCTCAGTTATCCCACCTTTGTAGCTCTGATCATCGAACAGCTCTACCTTCAGGGTTTCAAGGGCGTCATATCGATGAACTATTTGGACGCTGAGGCCGTGCTCCAGAAGGTACCGAAAGCGTATTTGGAGGGTACGACCGACAGCTTTCCCCTTTTTGACGACCCGTGGTGGGGGGAGCCTTCTCATCAGCACGATTTTTATCAGAACTGGTTGAAACGGTATGGCCCTGGGGGGCCGGAAAATGTTCACCGCAATATCACCGGGATCGACTGGGATCATGTCATTACCCTCAGGGTGTGGGCGCGTGGGGCGCAACTTGCCGGTACATTCGATCCTGATGCCATTTTAAAAGCGCTCAGAGCCGCCAAATCGATCCCAACTATTTTGGGACCCGCCGTCATGTACGGCAAGGATATGTGGGGCATTGACAACATGATTTCACCGCCGATTCCGATCAATGAGGTGAGAGACGGCACCAAGCGCATTCAAGCCCAGGTGAGATTTGAACCTTGGTTTCAATCAAGAAAGGACACCATCATCAAAGTGGTCAGAGACCAGGGACAGATGTGGGATCAGCGCAAATAGTCGCGCATTAACCGATGGGGATGGGCATCTCTTTGCCATCCCCATTCTTGCAGACGATGGCAGGGGAGTGACATACGATTTATGAATACGGCGACGCTTATTCAAACGATTGCAAATTCAATTGTGGCCAGCGGAATTTATGCCACCGTGGCGGTGGGGCTTGCGCTGGCTTTTGGCGTCATGCAGATGGCAAATTATGCCCACGGCGAGTTTTTTATGGTCGGCGCCTATGTGGTCTATATCCTTTATGCATTAGGAGGCGTTCCTTTCCCGCTTGCGGTGGTCGCGGCCTTTTTTATCGTTGCAGCCATCGGCTTGATGACCGAACGGTTCATTTTCAGACCGACGCGGCAAAATGTCCTGGCCGGCTTTATGGCAACAGCTGGCTTAAGTTTTATCCTGCAGGTGCTGGTGGGTCAGATTTGGGGAGTCGGTCTGATGAGATACATCCCGACGCCTTATATGGGGGCGGCAAATATTGCCGGCGCGCTGATCGGATGGCAGCGGCTTTTGGTCATTCCAGCCGCCTTCGGCATGATAGCGGCGCTTTGGCTTTTTCTGCACCGGGTCAGACTGGGAAAGGCACTGCGTGCCTGTGCGCAGGACCCGGAAGCGGCCGCTTTGCAGGGCATCAGCATTAATAAGATGACCGCTCTGGCAATGGGGATCGCCGGCGCTTTCGCCGGTTTGGCCGGCGCATTAATGGCGCCTATTCATGCGGTAACCCCTTACATGGGACATGCGGTGATTCTAACCGCCTTTATCGTCGTTATCGTTGGAGGGATGGCAAGCATAGAAGGGGCTGTCCTTGCGGCTATTTTATTCGGTTTTATTCACACCTTTGTCACTACCTTGTTTGATGCCGTCGTCTCTTCGATGGTCGGTGTGGGGGTTATGGTCATCGTCTTGGTAGCAAAACCATCGGGGTTATTGGGCCGTGTCAAAGCATAATTTATTGTCGATTTTGGGTTTGGTAGTGTTGCTGGCGTTTCTGTGTACGGCGCCGTTTGTCGTCGGGGAATACAATGTTGAGATTCTGATCCTGTTTTTAATCAACGTCATTTTGGCTGTCAGCTACCGTCTTGTAACCACAACCGGAGACTGGTCTCTTTGTCATGTGGTTTTAATGGGCGCCGGCGCATATGCGAGTGCGCTGATGGCAAAGTATTTTGGCTGGCCTTTCTGGATGACCGCCCCTTTGGCGGGTGTAGCTGCCGGGATCGTCGGATTTGGATTCGTCTATCCTCTGCTCAGGACCATAGGATTTGGATTTTTTATCGCATCTTTTGCCATAGGGGAATTTTTAAGACTGGTCTGGGTCAAGGTTCATAATCCTTTTGGAGGACCCCGTGGCATGATAGATATTCCTTATGTCGGGGCTTTAGGTTCCATAGACTTTTTTGATGCCATTCCATACTATTTTTTAACCCTTGTAATCACACTGGTCTGCGTATTCATTATGTATCGGATAGACCGCTCCCGCATAGGAGATGCGTTTAAAGCCATCCATACAGATCCCACCCTGTCGGAATGCGTCGGCATCAATGTGGGGAGGTATCGAAGCTATGCGTTTATCATCGGCTCTTTTTTCGCCGGCATCTCCGGCGCGCTTTTGGCTCACCGGCTCAACGCCATAGATCCGCATGTCTTCGACGTCACGACCATGGTCTATCTGATAATCTGGGTGGTGGTCGGGGGAACTCTTACCTTTTCAGGACCGATCATCGGGGTCGCCGTCATCACCATCATCTTTGAATGGACACGTCCTTTACTGGCATGGCGCCCTTTTCTTTTTGGCGCCATTTTAATCGGGTTTCTGATCTTTTTGCCCGGCGGGCTTGAGATTTTAACTCCCAAATTAGCCTTTTGGACGAAGAAGCAAAAAAACACCTAACCGATTCGCAGAATCTCTTACAAGGAGACAAGTAAAAAGCCGATGGCTATATTTGAAGTAAAGGGGTTGAGCAAGTATTTCGGTGGATTGGCTGCTTTAAGTGAGTTGGATCTTGAAGTCGAGGAAGGAGAGATACGGGGCATCATCGGTCCGAACGGCGCCGGTAAGACGACCCTTTTTAACGTCATTAGCGGGGTCTATCAATCGACTGAAGGGGCGATCCTATACCAGGGTAAGAAGATTTCCGGGTTAAAGGCCAGCGCTATCGCCGCAAAAGGTATTGTGCGGACGTTTCAGCGGACCGCCCTTTTTCATGACTTTACCGTTTTGGGAAATGTGAGCGTGGCCCGGCATCTGCATGCCAATATCGGCCTTTTTTCCACCATATTTGGCACCGCCCGGCGCACCGAGAAAGAAAATAAGGCCAAGGCGTTAGAAATTATAGAATTTATGGGTCTGACCCAGCTCAAAGATGAGCTGGCTTATAACCTCCCTCACGGCCACCAGCGATCACTGGGCGTTGCCATAGCGCTGGCCGCCGAGCCTAAAATACTGATGATCGATGAACCGGTTACCGGCATGAACCCGACTGAAACCAAACATATGACAGACCTCATCCGAAAGGTTCGGGACCAGTGGAAAATGACCATATTGCTGGTAGAACATGATATGAAAGTTGTAATGGGTTTATGTGACAAAATCACCGTTCTCAACTTCGGGAAGAAGCTTGCGGATGGATTGCCTGAAGAGATACAAGAGAATTCCGATGTGATCGAGGCATACCTGGGTGGCGAAGAGGTTGTCGAATTGCTTGGAGAATAAAAGGTTATCGCTTTATTTGAGGAGGAATACGTGCTTCTCGAAGTAAAAGAAATCACGGTTCATTATCACAAGGTTGACGCCATAAGGAATATTTCAATTGAGGTGGCTGAGGGCAACATAGTTACCCTGATCGGTTCCAATGGGGCGGGGAAGAGTACGACTTTAAGGGCTATATCCGGGCTCAACCATCCGACCTTCGGGGAAATCTGGTTTGACGGCCGGAGAATTGATCGCTTTGCACCGGAAAAAGTAAATAAGGCCGGAATTGCTCAGGTCCCTGAAGGTCGAAGGGTGTTTCCACAAATGACAGTTACCGAAAACCTTGAGATGGGTGGGTTTCTGCGAAGGGACACCGACGAGATAAACAGAGATCTTGAAAATGTATTTGGACATTTTCCGATCTTAAAGGCCCGGCAAAAACAATCGGCCGGTACCATGAGCGGGGGAGAACAGCAGATGCTGGCCATGGGGCGCGCCCTAATGTCAAATCCCAAGCTGCTCCTGCTGGATGAACCTTCGTTGGGCCTGTCCCCGCTGATGTGCGTGGAAATTGCAAAGATTATAAGGGATATTCATAAAGGAGGCCGAACGATTGTTCTGGTAGAACAAAATGCCCGTTTGGCCCTGGCATTGGCTCAAAAAGGCTATGTGCTCGAGACCGGAAACATCGTCCTAAAAGGTGATACGAAAGAATTGCAAGAGAATGAACAGGTAAAAAAGGCCTATTTAGGCGGCTAGAAGCTATTTCAAAACCTGCATTTCACCGATTTTGGGCACACTTTTAAAT
>CAZSON010000106.1:0-9282 GCA_964608375.1 uncultured Desulfobacter sp.
AAGCGGTTCAATATACTAAAGGTCCACTGTTAATCATCGCAGGGCCCGGAACCGGCAAAACACGAACCATCACCCATAAAGTTGCTCATTTTATTCATGCTAAACGGGTGCTGCCCGAAGAGATCCTTGCAGTTACATTCACCAACAAAGCGGCCCAGGAGATGAATGACAGGCTCCGCCTTCTGCTGGCAGAGACGACTGCCATGCCTTTGGTCACTACGTTTCATTCTCTTTGTTATAAAATTTTAATAGATCAGGATCAGAAAAAGGCTGTTTCATCCGATTGGACAATTGTGGATGATCGGGACCGAAAAGCAATCGTTTTAGATGCGATAAAATTGATCGAAAATAAGGGGGATGATGTTGCTACCGATCCCCGGACTGTTTTAGATAAAATCATTATAGCAAAACAGCAGATACTATATCCCGGCGATGACCTTCGGATGCTTGTTGATCAATCAGAAATTGAGACATTTCAACGAGTATACAGAACGTATCAGCATCTTTTATCCATCCAGAATCTCTTGGATTATGAAGAACTTATTTTTAGGGTGATTCGTTTATTTGACCGAAACAAAGCGATAAGGGAAACCTACCAGAACCGATTTAAATCAATTTTTATCGATGAGTACCAAGATATTAATTATGCACAGTATCGCCTGGTAAAGATTCTGTCATCCCCGGGCGAATCAGGATCTGATAAGGACATATGCGTTATCGGTGACCCCGATCAGTCCATTTATGGATTCAGGGGATCGGATGTTAGGTTTTTTGAACTATTTGTCGCGGATCATCCCGAAGCCAAAACAATTCATCTTTTCCGAAACTACCGTTCCACTGAAACCATTCTTAAGGCCTCCCACCAAATTATAAAAGGCGACCGACAAAGCAGTTCAAAGGCGAGAGTGTTTTCCGGCCTCGGTGGTGTTAAAACGATCGGCATTTTAGAAAACAGATCGGAAAAAAGCGAGGCAGAAGCCATCTCGGTCATTATCGAACAACAGATCGGTGGAACCGGGTATCACGCATTTGATTTTGGCCGAGTCGAAAATGGAGCCGACCTGGAAGGGAGAAGTTTTTCGGATTTTGCGGTTTTATACCGAACGAATGATCAGGGAAGGGTCCTCGCAGATGTCTTCAATAAATACGGTATCCCCAATCAAATCGTCAACAAAGACCGGAATTATTATATGAAATGGGTAGCGGAAATCGTTTCTTTGTTAAAGATTACAGAGGGTATCGGTTCGTATTTTGATTTTGAAAGGGCGATAGCAGGTTTAGGGACAAGGGTAAGCAAAAAATCTATCACCACGTTTAAAAAATGGGCATATGCAAAAGGATATGGTTTAAAGGAAGCATTACAGAAAGCACAGTGGTATCCGATACAGGGCTTGAGCAGAAACCAGCAAATAAAATTAAATGATATTTCAAAAAATATTTTTACCCTTGCAGACGCAATTGAGCGAATTTCGGTTGCCCAAAAACTGATATATTTATCAGAAAATGCGCCTATCCTGGAAAAAATAAATACAAACCCGGAATCGGCTGAAATTTTCAATAGAATTACCGGTTTTTCCGAGGCATCAGGAAGGGACACCCGCGGTTTTCTATCCTGTATTGCGCTTGAAAAAGATACAGATATTTATGATTCACAGGTCGAAAAGGTTTCGCTGATGACCATGCATGCGGCGAAAGGATTAGAATTTCCTGTGGTTTTTATTTCCGGCTGTGAAACCGGCTACATACCTTACGAAAGAGCAGGTCATAAAAAGGTGGACCTATCGGAAGAACGTAGGCTTTTTTATGTTGCAATGACCCGGGCAAAGGAGGAGTTGTATTTCAGCTGGGCAAAAAAAAGAAGGATTTTTGGCCGATATATCCAAAGAGAGCAATCGTTGTTTGTAAACCAGATTGGAGAGCAGCTTAAACAAAACCGGACACAACAAAAAAAAAGAAAAGAAAGGGAGGCGATTCAACTTAATCTTTTTGGATCATTTCCCGGTTAAAAGAATATAAAAAATGCGTCTTGGAGAAGAACCTATTTTTAATAAAAAAAGAAAAACGGTGAACCCAAAAAGAAAAATCAACGCGCGGGTGTTTTTCGTAATATATTTGGTGCTTTCGTCTGTAATCGGGTCTACCTTTTTTGTTACATACCTTTATGCGGATATATACAGATATATTGATAAGGACGGGGTGCTTCACTTTACAAATGTCCCGACGTCCTCAGACTATGTACTATATCTGAGAGAAGGTTCAATCAAACAGACACCCAATCCAATAAGCTCGTATCTAAGAGACCGTTATGAACATTTGATAGAAGAGGCATCCCAAAGGCATGGTGTTTCCGCTTCGCTTCTGAAGGCGATAATAAAAGTCGAGTCGAATTTCAATCCATGGGCGGTTTCAAGAAAAGGCGCAAAAGGATTGATGCAGATCATGCCTGAAAATATTAAGGCGTTAAAAATAAAGGATCCTTTTGATCCGGAAGAAAATATTATGGGTGGCGCCCGATACTTTAGACATCTTTTAACACAATTTAACGGAAGACTCCCCCTGGCTCTCGCAGCTTATAATGCAGGTCCGGAAAAGGTCAATCGATATAACAGTATACCTCCCATAGAGGAGACAGAAAATTATGTTGAAAAAGTGATGAAATATTATTACCTTTTCAAAAAAGGGTAGCTAACGGGCAATCAGTTACCGCTTCACGATGCTGATGTAACACCCCCCAAAACGCCAATAATCAAAAACCGGCTAAATACGTTTAAAGATTGAAAAGGAGACAGCGAAATGCCTGATGCAGATGGATTGAAAGAAGCCAAAAAATTTTTTTTAGACAAACCGCAGAAAACAGAAGGATTTTTTCTAAAAGGATCCAATGCCCTGGACTGGGGAATGAAAAATCGGCTTGCTCGCATTTTCAATCCCAAAAGCGGCCGTACGGTTATGTTGGCAATCGACCACGGATATTTTCAAGGGCCGACCACCGGCCTGGAAAGAATTGATCTCAATATACTCCCACTGGTATCCCATGCGGACACCCTTATGCTCACCCGCGGTATTTTGAGAAGCATTGTCCCCCCTTCAACCACACAATCCATCGTGCTGCGCGTTTCTGGCGGAACGAGCATATTGAAAGAGCTGTCAAATGAAGATATCGCTGTGGATATTGAAGACTCGATGCGGCTCAATGTATGCGCCATGGCGGTCCAGGTCTTTATCGGCGGTGAATACGAAAAAGAGTCTATCATCAATATGACGCGGATGGTGGACCAGGGGACCCGTTACGGAATTCCCACCCTGGCGGTGACTGCCGTGGGCAAAGATATGGCACGGGATGCCCGATATTTCAGGCTGGCCACCCGTATTTGCGCGGAACTCGGCGCTCACTATATCAAAACCTATTATATTGAAGAAGGCTTTGAAACGGTGACATCCTCCTGTCCCGTGCCGGTCGTCATGGCCGGTGGTAAGAAAATACCGGAAAAAGATGCGCTGCAAATGGCATACAATGCTGTTGACCAAGGGGCTGCCGGGGTTGATATGGGACGTAATATTTTCCAGTCCGAAGACCCCGTTGCAATGATCCAGGCCGTAAAGGCGGTTGTCCATGAAAATGAGAAACCGGAGAAGGCCTACGATCTGTATAAAAGTTTAAAAAATTAACTCAGGTTTGACAGATTCGCAAAAAGTCATTTGCGAACGACTTTGAGCATTTTGGGATAAAATGGAAAGCACCTATAACGAGATCGAGGCCGAAAAATTTGCAGCGCATTACCCGGAAGTGAGCAGAGCACTTGCCTTCCGGGCATACACCTCACGCTTGATCGGTGCAGATCATAACCTGGTGCTGCACGGCGGCGGGAACACTTCGGTTAAAATAAGGCAGAAAAATATTCTGGGGGAAGAACAGGAAGTTCTTTTCGTCAAGGGAAGCGGGGTTGATTTAGTTGACATTAAGCCGGACGATTTCGTTGCCCTCGACCTTGCATTTCTCAGAAAGCTTAGGACCCTGGAAAGTCTCGAAGATGAGGAGATGGAAAACCAGATGCAGATTCATAAACTGCATGTCTCACCCTTGAACCCCTCTGTTGAGGCGCTCCTCCATGCATTTTTGCCCCATATGTATGTTGACCACACCCACGCTGACAGCATTCTTATGCTGACCAACCAGCCGGAATGCCCAGGGTTTATCCATAAAGCCCTTGGTCCCGGAGTTGCAGTTCTTCCCTACAACAAGTCCGGCCTTCCTTTGGCTAAAGCGGTAGCGGCACAATACGAAAATCACCATGAGCTGGAGGCGATTGTCGTTGTTAACCATGGGATTTTTACCTTTGCCGAGGATGCTGCAACATCATATGAGCGAATGATTAACTTCGTTAACCGTGCAGAGGCATTCATAACTCATAAAATTGAGGGAAAGCCCCCTATCACACCGCAAGCCGATATCCAGTCTGTTCAGGAGGCAGAAGCTGCCGCCGCACGCCTTGCCCGGACGATGCGAGGCGCCTGTGCACACAGAGGGGCTGATGGCAGATTGCGCCGCTTTATGGTTGAATTTCGGAACACACAAGATTTACTGGATGCTTCTGTTTCCAACAAAGCACAAACCCTGTGTGATTCGGGCGTTCTGACACCTGACCATGTAATTCGTACCAAGAATAAAATTGCCTACGTAGATACGCTTCCGGAAAACAACACCGATCTTCTATCAAAGATTCAACAGGCGGTCGAGGAGTTTGTAAACGATTATCATCGGTATTTCAGGGAACAGGCAAGGGCCAAAGGAGTTGACCCGCAAGAACTCGATCCGTACCCGAGGATCTTTATTGTTGCAAATCTCGGCATGTTTGCCCTGGGATTTTCGCGAAAAGAAGCGAAAGTAGCGGCAGATATTGCTGAAAAAACTATTTGGGCTAAAATCCAGGCCGATGCGATAGGTCAATACCTTCCGATAACCGATTCGCATATATTCGATATGGAGTATTGGCCTCTCCAGCAGAAGAAATTGGGTCGGTTTTCACCACTACTGCTACAGGGTCAGATCGCTTTGATTACCGGTGCGGGCGGTGCAATCGGCTATGGCATTGCTGATCGGTTGTTGGCTGCAGGAGCGGCTGTTGTTCTTTCCGACATTGACGAGTCCCGCACGCAAAAGGTCTGTTCTTTGCTCAAGGAGCGATATCGAAATGGCGAGATTGAAATAATCCCCTTTGATGTGACCGATTATCGATCTGCCACATCGGCTGTTGATGAAATAAGTCGGCGATTCGGGGGGATCGATATCGTTGTCCCCAACGCCGGAATCGCCTATGTTGCAAAAATCGAGAACCTGCAACCGGACAGGCTCGATCAGGTTATTGCGGTGAATTTTAAAGGAACGTTCAACACGATCAAAGCGGCAATTCCTGTTTTTAAACAACAAGGTACCGGTGGCAATGTCATCGTCATAAGCTCAAAAAATGTATTCGATCCGGGTGCTGCTTTTGGCGCATACAGCGCTTCAAAGGCAGGCGCACACCAAATTTCAAAAATCGCCGCTCTGGAGCTTGCTGAGTTGGGCGTGCGGGTCAATATGATAAACCCGGATGCAGTTTTTGGCGATGGAGAGATATCTTCAAAGCTTTGGGATCTAGTGGGTCCGGATAGGATGAAATCGAGGGGCCTGGATTTTGAAGGTCTAAAGGACTATTATCGAAACCGGAATCTATTGAAAGCACAGGTTCGGGCAGAACATGTGGGCAATGCGGTTGTATTTTTCGCCAGCGACCAAACGCCGACCACCGGCGCATCTTTACCGGTGGACGGGGGGATTGCGTCGGCCTTTCCCAGGTAAACGCTTATCGAACTGTTCTGACCGTTATTCGCATATCAGATCATTCTCTAAAACGGTCCCTTTCTTTATAATTGCCGCTCTATTTTGTCTGGTTTTAATTTCAACAGTCCCCTTTAAAGTGACGTTTTCTTCAAAATAGACGTCACCGATAATGGTAATCGATTCACAATCGACAAGAGAAGGTACCCCATGCTGGAACCGTTTGTTGAAGAGATCTATTTTTCCGTAAAATCTTGGGTCAAGATTTATTTTCAGTCTGTCCAATCTCCTTGCAGGGTTTACAACTAGACCTTTATCATCTGAAAGAATGTAACAATCCGATCGAACCGCCAACAGGTCATTGCATGTTTTGACCGGTATTAAGCGGGACTTGGGAACGATGACAGCTGTCGCACCATCAAAAACGGAGATAGCGGCACCCATTGCGGTTTCGATCTGAAATACGCTTGGACTCGATTCATCTCTTGGGTCCAATGTTTTTGGATTGAGAATCAATGGCAGAAGGATGGTATGCTGTCGGTTGAAAAAAATTTTTAGAAAATCCAAATTAACCCAGATGTTGTTGGTGTTAAAATATCGGTAAAGTTGGATATCCTGAAAAGCGTTGAGTTCGACTTCCGGGCATTGTGCAGCCTCCCGAAGAATTAGGCGGCCGTCAATATGTCGGGCAAGGTGCCCCCCCTTTTTATCGGCCGGTGCTCTTTCAGCAATCTCCATCATGAATGGAAACCCTTTTTTTGAAAAATAACCCAGGAGGGATTCATCCATGGTAGCCCCCAAATTGTCAGAGTTGGTTATCAACGCATATTTTATCCCATCGTTTAGAAGTCGCAAAAGAGAACCGGATGAAAACAGAGCAAGATAGATATTGCCGTGTCCAGGCGGATTCCATTCCAGATCCCGGTTCTTTTGCCATGTGGCAGGCGCCAGATTATCTTTGAGAATTTTGGGAAACTTGTGTTGCAGAAAAATGAGCGGCGGCGGGAGGGGGCTGATCTTTGACAGGGTCGCGCGGGTATCTGCATCCGTGCTGAAACTGTTCATAAAGGCCAGCCTTATTTTACATCTCTCAGCCTGGCCCAGAATAATATCCAAAAACGTTTTACCCTTTTTAACCTCGATAAGCGACTTGGCCCGGGTAAGCCCCATGCTCGTACCCAGACCGCCGTTTAAAACAATTCTGACCGCGTGTTTGAGTGAATTTTTCCCTGCGCTGATATAAGAGGTTAAAAAACGGGCATCTTCAAAGTCCTCAGCATTGACCGGCCTGATCTTTTTATCAGATATAAGACCGGTTTCACCGGAAACAACCTGTTTGTAATAGGTGGAAAAGGTGTTGCGAAGAACGGCAGGAAGCGCTTCCGCCTCCATTTTTGATATAAACTCAGGCAGGTAATGCGTTGGGCATGAATTAGTCACATGATGCTTTCAAATGATAGACGAAGGTTTTCTCCAAAACCAAAAGATCAGGTCACCGGCTCGGTCCACTCCATTGGATCTTCAGCTCTTCCATATTGAATATCGGTGATTGCCTTAAAAAATTTACCGGCGTATGGGCCAACCTGGCCATCACCGATGGTTATGATTTTATCTCCATATTTTGCTTCTCCAACCGGGGAAATAACCGCGGCTGTCCCTGCTCCAAAAATTTCTGTGAGTATTCCGGATTCATGAGACTTGATCAATTCGTCAATACTGATTTTTCGTTCGGTTACCTTCATCCCCCATATTTTTGCAAGGGAAATGACCGTGTTCCTTGTTATTCCCGGAAGGATGCTCCCGCTGAGAGATGGCGTGATCAGTTCTTCGTTGATAACGAAAAAAATATTCATAGAACCAACTTCTTCAACATATTTTTGTTCTACGCCATCCAGCCACAACACCTGGGAATACCCTTCTTTATGTGCCTTTTCAGCCGCAAGCAGGCTTGCTGCATAATTACCCGGCGTTTTGGCTTCGCCCATACCGCCGCGGACTGCCCGAACGTGGTCTTTAGTGACCCATATTTTGATCGGATTAAAACCTTCGGCATAATATGCGCCCACAGGCGAGAGAATAATAAAGAACCTGTAGGTATATGAAGCGCGCACACCCAGGAAGGGATCCATCGCAATAATGGTAGGGCGCACATATAGGGATGTTTCAGGCGCTTTTGGGACCCAGTCCTTTTCAATGCGCAACAAATTTTTCAATGCATCGAGCGCAAAAGCCTCATCCACCTCCGGTATGCATAGTGCTTTGGCTGAACTATTGAATCGTTTGAAATTGTCCTTTGGGCGGAAGAGCTGGACGGCGCCGGCACCGGTCCGGTATGCCTTTAACCCTTCAAAAATAGCCTGACCGTAGTGGAGCACCATTGTTGCAGGATCCATCTCCATCGGTCTGTATGGCTCTATTCGAGGGTTATGCCACCCCCTTTCGGGATGATAATCCATATTAAACATATGATCAGTGAAGCATGTTCCAAAACCGAGTGCGGAATCGTCCGGCTTGGGTTTGGGTGCGTTGGACATGGTGATGGTGGTTTTCATTTTAACTCCTCTCAATAGCTATCGTAATTTACGATACCATGATAACACACATTCTGCCACAACTTCAATATGTTTTCTAATGAGTCCGTAATTTCTCAAAATACTTATGGTCCTTTTCACAAGTTGAAAATGGGTTAGGGGGATATTATGGCTTTTTCGTTTAGGCTGATTTTTTATCTTTGCCAATAGGGCAAACATTGACACACATTCCGCAGACCCTGACCCCGGTAATATTTTTTTCCAGGTGATTGCGATAATCGATACATCGCCGGATGTTAAAACGGGATTCCCGGGGTTCAGAAGGATCAAAGGATCTTCCGGTGAAAGCTCGAGGCGGGCAGGCTTCAACACAGCTTCGACAACCACCACATCCATCGGTTAAAGGAAGGCCGGGTTTCATGGGAGCATCTGTCAAAACCGTCACCCATCTGACACGAGGGCCGATTTCAGGTGTAATCAGCATACAGCTTGGTCCTATCCAGCCTAAACCGGCCAGATTGGCAGCCAGTTTATGGGAAAAAAGGCCTCGAATATTTTTTGTGTCGGCTCTATCCGAGGCAGGAATCAGAAGGGATTTAAAGCCATGTTCGTTCAACATGGCACTGAGTCGCAGTGCAATACGATCCAGGCTTTGGTTGACCGTGTAATAAAGGTAATCATAAGTCCTGGCAATGATGGCCTCCTTGTGGCGGGGAAGTTGATCTACAATTTGGTCACTCATTGCTATCCCTACTGAAAGAGCGCCGGGAAATGCTTTTAAAAATTCCCCACCCTGCTCCAAAATGATGTTTTTTGCCACGGCTAAATCCGCCACTCCGAAAAACCGGGCACCCATGTCCATTGCTTTATTCTTTAGAATAGTTTTGAGTTTCATGGCCGGTGAGAATGTCAATATTATGTCACTTTTATTTA
>CAZSON010000107.1:0-9263 GCA_964608375.1 uncultured Desulfobacter sp.
GTTACATTTTTGTCTCAACAATCTTCAACCTATGCAGGGCCCGTTCCAAGGCAGCCCTGGCCCTCTCAAAATCAATATCTTTCTGATCCAAATCTCCAGCTAATCGCCTCCGGGATCGTTCCAAGGCCGCTTGCGCCCGCTCTTTGTCGATATCACGTCTTCTCTCAGCCGAATCTGCCAGTATGGTCACCCTATCCGGCAGGGCCTCTAGAAATCCACCATTAACATATACAACCCGTTCAGTACCATCGACATCCTTATAGTGAAGTGTCCCAAGTTTTAGGGTTGTCAAGAAGGGGGTGTGACCGATCAGTATGCCGACCTCGCCAAGGATACCGGGTGCCATTACAATTTGTGCATCCCCATCCACAACAATTTTCTCAGGGGTAACCACCTCTAATTTTATGGTTTCTGACATCGATTATCCCCTATCTCTATACCGCCTCGGCCATCTCTTTAGCGGCCTCAAGCACATCTTCGATTCCACCACGCATATAAAAGGCCTGTTCAGGAATGTCATCATGCTTTCCCTCACAGATCTCTTTAAAGGCTTTGACCGTGTCCTCTATTTTCACATATTTCCCCGGTTTGTTTGTAAAAGCCTCTGCTACGTGGAACGGCTGTGATAAAAACCGTTGTATCTTCCTCGCTCTCGCTACTGTGAGCTTATCAGCATCCGACAGCTCTTCAATACCCAAAATCGCTATAATATCCTGTAATTCCTTGTATTTTTGAAGTATTTGTTGAATTTCACGCGCAACCCGATAGTGTTCTTCCCCGATATAGTTCGCATCGAGAATTCTAGACGTGGAGTCGAGTGGGTCCACCGCAGGATAGATACCCAGTTCGACAATTTGCCGTGACAACACAACCGTTCCATCCAGATGGGCAAATGTGGTTGCCGGCGCTGGATCGGTCAAATCATCTGCCGGCACATACACACACTGGACAGCCGTAATCGATCCCTTGTCCGTCGAGGTGATCCTTTCCTGCAGTTCTCCGAGATCTACTGCCAATGTCGGCTGATAGCCAACCGCAGAAGGCATCCGGCCTAAAAGTGCTGAGACTTCTGATCCCGCCTGGGTAAAACGATAAATATTATCAATAAATATCAAAACATCTTGTCCTTCTTCATCTCGAAAATACTCAGCAGCAGTCAAGGCCGAAAGCGCGACACGCGCTCTAGCACCAGGGGGTTCGGTCATCTGACCATAGATCAAAGCGGCTTTGGGCAACACCCCGGAATCTTTCATTTCATGGTAGAGGTCATTTCCTTCTCTGGTTCGCTCGCCCACACCTGCAAATACTGAAATACCACCATGCTGCATGGCAATATTATGGACCATCTCCATCATGATTACGGTTTTACCAACCCCGGCGCCACCAAACATTCCCATCTTTCCACCGCGGGGAAAAGGAACCAGAAGGTCGATCACTTTGACACCGGTCTCAAGGACACGAACTGTTGTGTCCTGTTCAGTAAATTTTGGGGCTTGCCGGTGTATCGGAAATGTTTTTTCCATGCTGATAGGGCCCAAACCGTCCACAGGTCGGCCGACCACATTGAGCACCCGGCCGAGCCCTGCCTTGCCGACCGGCATCATAATCGGTTTTCCGGAATCCTTTACCGGCTGACCCCGGACCAGACCATCGGTAACGTCCATTGCAATCGTTCGAACCACATTATCACCTAGGTGCTGAGCAACCTCAACCACCAAATTATCCGGCTCGTCATTGATAGTCGGATTGGTTATCAACAGGGCAGTGTAAATAGTGGGCAGATTGCCCTGTTCAAACTCAACATCAACAACAGGTCCCATGACCTGCGTAATCTTTCCTATGTTTTCTTCCATCTACAGAACCTCCTATCAAACAATATGCCAAATCTTTTCCAATGGTTACCCTTTAAGTGCTTCAGCACCACCGATTATGTCCATCAGTTCCGCCGTAATTGCAGCCTGCCGTGCTTTGTTATATACCAAGGTAAGGCTGTCCAGCATGTCATTGCATGCCTTGGTGGCATTGTTCATTGCAGTCATCCGCGCCGCATGTTCGCTTGTGGACGTTTCGAGGAGCGCCCGGTATAGCTGAATATATATATTTCTTGGAAGCATCTCACCCATTAGTTCTTCCGGTGATGGCTCAAAGATATGCTCTGGTAAATAGGTTTTATTTGCACCTTCGACCACGTCTCGAGTCGGTTCTACCGGGGGTATCGGAAGAAGTTGCTGGATCACAGGGGTCTGTCTCGCCATACTGGCAAATTTAGAGAAAATGATATAGACTTCATCAAATTTTTCGGTGAGAAATCCCTTGATCAGCTCCCGACCGGAATCGGATGCGATAGAAAAACCGATGCGGCTTCCCACCACCCCCAGGTGTTCGCTGTCGATTAGAATTTCATTCTTTCGGCACCAATCCCGGCCTTTCTTGCCAAAAGTCGTGAACAGGATGTTAATTTTTTTTTCTTTTTTTTCCTTAACAAAGAGTTTGGCTTTGGCAATCAGATTGGCATTAAAACCTCCACATAGACCCCTGTCCGAAGTAAGGAGTACAACATGTATACGTTGCACGTCCGTGTGGGGGAGCATTAAAGGACTGCTCGCTTCTTCACCGGATCTTTCTGCCAGATTCGCCAAAACTACCGAAAACTTGTCCGCATACGGCCGAAATGCGACCATTGCCGATTGAGCTCCTCGAAGCCTAGATGCAGCCACCATATTCATCGCTTTTGTGATCTGTCTCGTCTTTTTAACACCACTTATCTTATTTTGAACATCTTTTAGCGTCGCCATTCACTTAGGCCTTTATGTCAGCGATTCCTGGAACACTCTATTTTCATCATCTACAGACCGCGTCTTTATTTCAGGGTATCTGCGAATTCCACATCATATTCGGTCAGGGCTTTTTGCATCAAGCCATCGATTTCCTCGGTAATTTCTTTCTTCTCCGCAAGATCTGAAAAAATCTGCGGATATCTCTCTTCCAAAAACTGATAAAGCCCGACCTCATATTGCGCGAGCACTTCAATCGGATATTTGTCTAGGAAACCGTTAGTCCCGGCATACAGTATTGACACCTGCTTTTCCAGGGGAAGCGGTTGATATTGGGGTTGTTTTAGTATCTCAACCAGTCGCGCACCTCGAGTGATCTGACGCTGCGTTGCCGCATCCAGGTCACTTCCAAAAGCGGCGAATGCCTCAAGTTCACGATATTGCGCCATATCTAGACGTAAGGTGCCCGCCACCTGTTTCATGGCTTTAACCTGGGCCGAACCACCCACCCTTGAAACCGAAAGTCCAACGTTGATGGCAGGCCTGACACCGGCAAAGAAAAGCCCCGGCTCAAGATAAATCTGACCATCGGTAATTGAAATGACATTGGTCGGTATATATGCCGAAACATCACCGGCTTGTGTTTCAATAATCGGGAGGGCGGTGAGAGACCCTGCGCCGAGCTCATCATTGAGCTTGGCGGCCCGCTCAAGAAGTCGGGAATGATTATAGAAGATGTCGCCGGGATAAGCTTCACGGCCTGGAGGCCGCCTCAAAAGCAAAGAGACCTGGCGATACGCGGCAGCCTGTTTGGATAAGTCGTCGTAGATGATCAATGCATGCTGTTTGCGATCACGAAAATATTCCCCCATGGCACAACCGGCATAGGGTGCAATAAACTGGAGCGTCGCAGGATCACTGGCACAGGCGGAAACAATCGTTGTATACTCCAGAGCACCGTGTCGTTCTAACACATCATAGACCTGGGCCACGGTCGACTTTTTCTGTCCGCACGCAACATAAATGCAGTAAATGTCGGAATTTTTCTGAGCAATAATGGCGTCGATAGCACAGGCGGTTTTCCCGATCTGGCGATCGCCGATTATTAACTCACGCTGTCCACGGCCCACCGGGGTCATGGCATCAATCGCTTTGATTCCTGTGTACACCGGTTCGTGAACACTCTTTCGGGCAATAACACCGGGTGCAACCATTTCTACCCGTCGAAACTCTTTGGCATCAATCGGCCCCTTTCCATCCAGAGGCTCCCCCACGGCGGAAACCACTCGTCCGAGGACACATTCTCCAACGGGGATTTCTGCAATACGGCCGGTTCGTTTGACCAGATCGCCTTCCTTTATATGGATATCCTCGCCCATAATGGCAATACCCACATTGTCTTCTTCAAGGTTCAATATCAAACCCAAAATTCCACCGGGAAATTCAACCAATTCCATGGCCATGGCCTTTTCCAGTCCATACACCCTGGCAATACCATCACCTACGGACAAAACAGTTCCGATTTCATTCAACTCTATTTTTCGATCAAAATCTGTTATCTGCTCCCTAATAATTTGACTTATTTCTTCAGCTTTTAATTCCATTATACACGCTCGCCCCTTTTTAAGGATTCTCTCATATTAACCAATTGCGTTTTAATGCTGCCATCTAAAATCTGATCGCCAATGCGAGTCACAATGCCGCCGATGAGATCAGCATCTTCTCCCACTTCCAAGGCTATCTCTTTACCTGTCATTTTAGATAAAGCCGATCGTATTTTCTCCACAGCCTCTGTTGATAAAACGTTTGCCGAAACAATATTGGCCCTTGCCACACCTTTGAATTCATCGACCAGTTTTTGGTAAAATCCATTGATACTGTTTAAAAATCCAATACGTCCCTTTTCAAAGAGCAGCATGAGAAACGATTTCATGACCCTGGATAGGTTCATTTTTTCAACAATGACCTGCAGGACCTTTTTCCGGCTAACAGCAGGGTATAGCGGGTTACCAACGGCCTGACATAAGGCTTTTTCCCTCAAAATCAGTTTTGAAACAGTTTCGAGTTCATCCCGGTAGATTTCAGTCCGGCCATCCTCCTTTCCGATCAGGAGGAGAGCCTTGGCATAGCGTCTTGCGATCGCCAAATTTCTCACTGCGCCACCACCTTCTCTATGTATTCATCTATCAATCGATTCTGATCTTCACTTGAAATCTTTTTCCTGATAATCCCCTCGGCCTTTGCCAGCGCCTTTTCTAGAATCTCTTCCTGGAGCTTTATTTTCTCCTTTTTGAATTCGTATTCGATAGTTTTTTGAGCCTGTTCATTAAGTTTTTCAACTGCAGCCTCGGCTTCCTGCAGTATCTTCACCTTTGCCTCGTTTCCCTGTCTTATATACGCATCAACAATTTTTTCAGCCTCCTGATCTAAAAGTGAAAGCCTTTCGTCGCATTCAGCCAATTGCTTTTCAGCCGCCTCCTTCTTTGATTCCAACTCATTGAGCTGGTCCTTGATTTGCCTAATCCGTCCGGCCAAAGCTTGAGAGGCCGGCTTCCGCAAAAGAAAAAAAAGCGCCGCCGCCAAAACAACAAAATTCATCACCCTATACGTATCGGTCGCGGTCCACCGTTTTTGATCATGCTCTCCTTCATGTCCGTCCCCCGATGCTCCCAAGGCCGCCCCTACTAAAAAAATCATCAATACGGCCATAAAAATTACCCGAAAAGCCCCGGCAGAAAACAGGGGGAATGTTATACGGAAACAAGAAAACCTCATGTAACGGCCCTCCCCAAAATCTTTTGACCAATTGCATCGGCAAAATCATCCACTTCTTTTTCAAGGGTTTGCCTTACGTCTTCAACCTCTTTTTCAATTTTCCCTCGAACGTCTGAAAGATTTGTCCGAACTCGTTCATTGATATCTTCGATTATCCTTTTTTCTTCTTCCGCTGCGTTCAAAAGTATCGTTTCTTTCGCTCTCAATCCTTTTGCTCTAGCCTCACTGATGCCGGCGCTAAATGAGTCATTTTTTTCACCTGCGCCTCTCTTCATGGTTTCGATATCCACCTCGAACCCATTTACTTTTTCTTTTCTTTGAAGAATAATTTTTCGGATCGGTTTATATAACACCAAGTTTAATATCCAGATCAGAAAAATAAAATTAACAATCTGAACAACAACAGATCCGTCGACGTTAACCATTTGAAAGCCTCCATTTATCAATGGCAAAAAATAGATTTACTTAGGATTAATTTTATCCGAATTTGGCCCAAATCGCGAGCCGAGCGGTCTATACCATCGGCCAATATCGATTGTCAATTTTTTTTTGTTTTCTATTCTCTTATCGTTCTACTCGAACATGAAGCGCCTCATGGCGATGTTCATCAAAATACCGATGCTTGCCATCATGGTGATAATGGATGACCCCCCGTAGCTGACCAACGGCAATGTAACCCCAACAATCGGCATTAATCCCATCACCATCCCAATGTTGATAAATACCTGCCAGGAAATCATGATGGTGATGCCAACCGATATCATTGTACCAAAGGGATCTCTGCATCTGTAGGCAACATTTAAGCTGCATGCAATCAGCATCAGAAAAACAAGAAAAATAATGATCGACCCGATAAAACCCCATTCTTCCGCCAGGACTGAAAAAATAAAATCGGTGTGCTGTTCCGGTAGAAAAGAGAGAGCATTCTGTGTCCCTTTTAAGAATCCCTTGCCAAAAATCATGCCGGACCCGATGGCGATTTTGGATTGAATAATGTGATAACCGGCTCCAAGAGGGTCCCGGTCCGGGCTAAGAAAGGTCAGCAGCCTTTGTTTTTGATACCCTCTTAATAAAAACCAAACCATAGGGGTAACAACAGCGCCGGAGATTAAAATATAGATGAATGAACGCCGCTCAATTTTTGCAAAAACGGTCATTGAGCCGACAATCAGAACGATCAGCATCGCTGTTCCCAGATCGGGCTGCTTTAGAATCAATACAAACGGAACGGCTGTCAATATGAGAGGGATAAAAAGTTGGCGGAGCGTGAGGCCTTTTGAGTTGATCCTCCTGGAATAGTACCCCGCCAAACAAATAATGACACCAATTTTTACAAACTCCGACGGTTGAATAGATATCTGACCGATGGTTAACCACCGCCGGGAACCCCCAAACTGTTTCCCAAAAAGAAAAACGCAGATTAAAAGAACGATGCATCCCCCGTAAATGAGGTAGGTCCATCGGTCCAGCCTTTTGTAATCGAATAGGAATAAGGCAACCATAACCACCAGACCGGCAGCAAACCAGATCAGCTGTTTTGAAAATAAAATTTCGTGGGGAGAAACTGGTCCTGCCCTTACTGCACTGTACAGAACAACAAGGCCTAAAGATCCGGCCAAAAAAACTGTTCCTAACAACCCCCAATCAAAGTACTGTACCAAGCGTCGGTCGAACATATTCCTTTCGCTCCTGCTTCAGTCTCGTGCCAACGTTACCCTTTCGTTCTTTGAAAGCTGAGCCTTCGATGGCTCATCCGATACTTTTTTTGATAAATATGTCTTTATCATCTCCCGTGCGATCGGCGAAGCGGTACTTGAACCATGTCCGCCGTGCTCCACAAGGACAGATACCGCTATTTTAGGTTTGTCGGATGGCGCGTAGGCAACAAACCAGGCATGGGCCTTTAACAGGGCCGGCACATCCTTTTCTTTAAGCTTTATTTCATTTTTTTTCCTGCTAAACACCTGCGCGGTTCCTGTTTTTCCACTGATGTCGATATCTTTTAAACGGGCAACCCATGCGGTCCCTTTTCTGGTGTTCACCACTTTCCAGAGTGCTTTTCTGACAATCGAAAGGGTCCGTTTTTTAATCGGCAGCCTTCCCAGAATCTCCGGTTCTGATTGCTCGATGACTTTTCCATCAGCCGATTCGATGGTCTTGACAATCATTGGTCGGTACCGGGTTCCCCCATTGCCCACCGTTGAAATCAAAACCGCCATCTGCAGCGGTGTAACCAGGTCATACCCTTGCCCGATGGCAATCGAAAGGGTTTCACCCTGTTGCCATTTTATTCCTGTACGGCGTTTTTTCCATGCAGCTGTCGGAATTAACCCCTTTGCTTCTCGATCAAGATTGAGTCCTGATCGCGATCCAAGGCCGAACAATCTTGCATATTTTGCGATACGATCAACACCGAGTCTTTGACCCACCTGGTAAAAAAAGACATCGCATGACTCAATTAGTGCAGTTTCAATATTGACCCAGCCATGCCCGCCCCTTTTCCAGCATCTGAAAACGCGATCTCCCAGTTTATAAAATCCTGGATCGTAAAGTTTGGTTTTTGTGTCGATAACCCCTTCTTCTAACCCGGCAATAGCGGTCACAATTTTATAGGTCGATGCAGGGGGGTATTCGCCCTGGATTGCCTTATTCTCCATAGGCCGAAATGGGTTAGATACGAGGGAATGCCAGATTTCTTGAGACATCCCGCTGCCGAAAGCATTTTGATCAAAGGATGGACTGCTTGCCAATGCCAAAATTTCTCCGGTTTGCGGATCCATTGCTACGACAGTTCCAACCACACTTTCAATTAAACTTTCCGCTTTTATTTGAAGCTCATGGTTAATGGTAAGGTAAATATTGTGCCCCGGCTCGGCATCGATCTGTTTCAATATTTTGACCACCTGTCCATTGGCATCGACCTCAATCTGTCTCCCGCCGCTTTTTCCTCTCAAATGACGATCATACTTTTTTTCTACCCCGAACTTTCCGACGAGATCCCCACTCCTGACGTTCTGATACCTTTGACTTTTGAGCTCATCTAAATTTATTTCACCAAGATATCCGATCAGATGTGCAGCCCCATATTTGTTCATGTATTGCCTTCGCGCTTTAACATCGACCACAATCCCTGGGAGATCGAACTTATGGACTTCAATGAATCCCAATAGATCGCGCCCGATGTCTTCCTTCAGAGGAACGGGCTTAAAGGGTGCACTCCCTTTATGGGATTTAATTTTCGATCGTAAATCAGTTTCAGGCAGGTCTAAATATTGGGACAGCTGTTTAATGACGCGGTCCACCGGTCTGGCATTTTTCACTATGATGTTTAAATCAAAGGACGGACGATTATCGACCAGCAATTTCCCTTTGCGATCCGAGATTGATCCCCTTGAAGGCGCTATCATTTGTAAGCGAATGCTGTTGTTCTCTGAAAGCCTCCGGAATTCTGCACCGTCAATGATTTGAAGGCTTACCAGTCGAATAATAACAACAATAAAGGCCACCAGTATGCAAAACATGACCCGGGCCAAACGTTGTTTAAACCAGTTGCTATCAACGTTTTCCAGATATGAATTCAAGACGTTTTTCCTGAGCAGATCCCGTATTAAAGCCAATTAAAATCTATCAACCATATTAGCGATTCTGCCGTTGCAATTCAAGAAAAAATGGATATTAAAATCGCGACAATAAATTCCGGGCCTTTGTTCTTTT
>CAZSON010000108.1:0-1735 GCA_964608375.1 uncultured Desulfobacter sp.
TTTAGGTTTTAGGCCATTTCATTAAGAAGTGGCCGGTGCTGATCATGGAGCCCACGACCGGAATCGAACCGGTGAACCTCTTCCTTACCAAGGAAGCGCTCTGCCGACTGAGCTACGTGGGCCGAACTTTTCATTATTAATGGGGCGTAAAATGTTCGAAACCGGTATAAATTTGTGGAGCGGGAGACGAGATTTGAACTCGCGACATCCAGCTTGGAAGGCTGAAGCTCTACCAACTGAGCTACTCCCGCCCTAATCACTTCCAAATGCTCCCCTTAACTTTCCTCAAGTAATCTACCAAAAAAATTTAACATTGGGATTTAATTGTTAAAAACACAAAAAAAGACTCCAGCAGGAAGTCATGTAGTTTTTTAAGCGATCCCGATATGCAACCCGAATCTTCTACAAGCGACTTACTTTGGGGTTGGTGGTGGGGGGAGGATTTGAACCTCCGAAGGCATCGCCGACAGATTTACAGTCTGTTCCCTTTGACCACTCGGGAACCCCACCAATTTTTGATTGTATTTTTTGAAAAGAAAAATAAATCCGAAAATTCCGACAACAAATTTGGAGCCAGCGGAGGGACTCGAACCCCCGACCCACTGATTACAAATCAGTAGCTCTACCCACTGAGCTACGCTGGCGGAATCAACATTAGACCTGCCTTCGTAGTTTCATCTGAATTTTAAATAGAAAATTTGCGATATATTAATTTAAACTTTTATTTTTAATTGATTTTTTGGGAAAGGTCAAGCAGAAAAAAACGGCATTATTTGTAAATAATCTGCTTTACATACGATTAACACACATTTTTATATAAATATCTTAGTTTTTCTACAGTTTTATCGATTTATTTTTGTATTTCAAACTCATACCAGAGAATTGTCTATCAAGCTTGCGCGGTGTTATTATTTTCACCCAAATCATAAGACAACACAGATTAGCAACGCATTTTTGGAATTCAGTGCATAAATTTGCCCTTTGCACAGACGTAATTGATCCTGTCATAAGATAAACTCTTGACAAGAGTACTCATCTTTTTGTAAGCGGTCAACTGACTATTTTAAAAATTTGAACATTTTCTTTGCATCGTTCATTTTAATTTTAAAAAAAACCTGACCTTGAAGGAGTAGAGTTTGAACTTTTCCGGTACAATTGCAAAATATTATATACTCTCTTTTTCCATTTTTTTAATGTTTTTTTTCGGCTGTTCCCCATCCATTCATTCGGTTGCCGTATCTCAAAACAGAGTCGTTGAACCACAAAAACCTTTACCTTCCCGGCCTGAAAATCAAACCGAGAAAATTGTTAATATAGAAAACAGACCTGTCGAGGTCGATCCAATAATTTTGCCGGATTCTGTCCCGGAAGAGAAAGCACCACCGAACATGGGAGCAACTCAAGATTCTAACCCGGATCAACCCAAAACAGCAGACATAAGCCGATCAAAAACCGATGCAATTGTCACACGTCATCAGGATGCACAATCCGCACTGGATGAAGCCCTCGATTATTGCCGCGCATCACAGGATTTCTGGCAAAAGGGTGAACTCGAAAATGCAATCGAGGCCCTTGACCATGCTTACTCGCTTATCCTGGATATCGATGCGGATGACATGCCAAAAATCATGCAACAGAAAGAAGACATCCGGTTTTTAATCTCGAAACGAATCCTTGAAATTTCCGCTTCACGCAATATTGTCGTCAATGGAAATTATAACGCTATCCCCCGGGT
>CAZSON010000108.1:1835-9223 GCA_964608375.1 uncultured Desulfobacter sp.
ACCTATATCGACGAACGCCTTGATCCACTGAAATCAACCGATGCAGCTATCGCATATCTAAAAGAACTCCATCAAATTTTCGGCGACTGGGCAACCGTGCTGGCTGCCTATAATTGCGGAGAATACCGGGTTTCACGCGTCATCCGAAATCAAAACATAAACTATCTCGACAATTTCTGGGATCTTTACGAACGGCTTCCGAGGGAGACAGCCAGATTTGTACCCCGGTTTCTGGCGACACTACACATGGTTGAGAACCCGAAACAATATGGGCTGGACAAAATTCAGACCGATGCGCCTTTAGCATTTGAGACCGTCAATATCGCCATATCGGCTCGTCTTAAAACCATTGCCAAAACAATCGGGCTTTCAGAAAATGTACTTCGGGAACTCAATCCGGAGCTTCGATTTCAGATTTTACCAGGAGATGATTACCCGCTTCGCGTTCCACCGGCAAAGCGGCTTGAACTGATTGCAAAACTGGATGACATACCTGATTCGATTCCACTGAAACGTGGCTTCGTTTACCACAGGATAAAACCAGGAGAGACCCTTTCGACGATATCCAGACGTTATCGTGTCAGCATGCACCGGATAGCCATGGCCAACAACATAAGCAAGCGCCATTTCATTATTGCCGGGAAAACCCTGAAAATACCGCAAAGGAGTATAATCTTATCCAGATCAAAAAAAGATAACAGGCCAAACTATGAAAATATACTCACTCATATCGTCAAACCGGGGGATTCTCTTTGGATTATCGCCAAACGATATGGCACCACCACAAAAAAGATTCAGAAATTGAATAAACTTGCAAACTCAAATCTTCATATCAAACAGGTTTTAAGGATATCCGAAGGCAAAAAAAAACAGGCTCAACCGGCGCAAAGTGGTTTTAGAACTTATAAGGTCAAAATAGGAGACAGCCCTTTTAAAATCGCAAAACGATACAACATGTCCGTGGAAAGGTTCTTAAATATAAACGGGTTAACGCCCAGAAGCAAAATCTATCCAAAACAGAGACTCTACATTAAGTAGCACAGTTCTCATCTACTTTCAATTCACCGCTGATCCGAATAACCATCCTGAAATAGGCCAATAATGACAAAACCGACAAAAAGATTAGCAGTGATGATTATGGCATTTTTCTTTTTCATGCTCTCGATCATCGGTGCTATTGACGTCGGAGCGATTAATGTGAGTCAAAAAGCGTTGGATGCACCTTATGCACCCGGTGAAATCCTGGTAAAATATAAGCCATCTCTTCGCGAGGCCACAACAAAGCGGTACCAAACAAAATGGGGTATCACCACCATCGGATCGTTTCACACCATCGGTGTCGAACATGTGAGGCTTCCCGGAGAGATGACGGTCGCCCAAGCGGTAAAGATGTTCCAAAAAGACCCGAATGTGGCATATGCAGAACCCAATTATTACTATAATATCGATGTTATTCCAAACGATGCACACTTTGGCCTTTTATGGGGGATGCACAACACCGGCCAGAATGTCCATGGGGATACGGGTACGAATGATAAGGACATTGACGCACCTGAGGCTTGGGACATTACCATCGGCTCCAGCAAAATAGTGGTCGCCGTAGTCGACTCCGGCGTCGATGGGTCACATCCGGACCTATCTGCCAATCTGTGGATCAACCCGGGTGAAATCGCAGGAAACGGTGTAGACGATGACGGAAACGGATATGTGGATGATATTCGGGGATGGAATTTTGTCAACAAGGATAATAATCCGGCAGACGATAATGGCCACGGCACCCATGTAACGGGCACTATTGCAGCCGTGGGGAACAATGAGATCGGTGTTGCGGGTGTGGCTTGGCACGCAAAAGTTATGGCACTGAAGGCTTTTCGTGCCGATGGAAGTGGGTTAACATCTGATGCTATTCTTGCGATATCTTATGCCAATCTGATGGGCGCCGATATGATCAATATCAGCTGGGGTGGAGGGTCATATAGCCAGGCCCTCTTTGATGTGATCCGATCCTCCTCAGCGGTGGTGGTTTGTGCCGCCGGCAACTCGGGTCAAAACAACGATCTGATCCCCCATTATCCGTCCAGCTACCCCAGCCCCAATATTCTTTCGGTTGCTGCCACCGATCAAAATGACAATCTGGCCTGGTTTTCAAACTTTGGGATCACCTCTGTGGACATCGCAGCCCCTGGGGTCAACATCTTAAGTACCCTAGCTGCAGTGCAGGGCAGGAGATACGGTTTCAAGACCGGCACCTCCATGGCCACACCCTTTGCCACCGGTGTAGCGGCGCTCCTCAAAGCGAAATCCCATCCTTCAGCCATATCGGATAATTCATCTAATCTTTCTCTTACAGGCTCTGGTTTATCCAACCTGGAAATTATCGCAAAAATCAGGGAAACCGTGGATCCGGTTGACAGTTTGAACGGCCAGATTGCTACGGGGGGAAGGATCAATGCATTTCGTGCGCTTAAAAGCGCCGGTGGTGATCGGGATAATGGAGGTTGTTTTATCGCCACGGCTGCTTTTGGCTCCGTGATGGAACCTCACGTTACGATTCTGCGAAAGTTCCGTGATAAATTTCTGATGCGAAATAGGCTTGGGAACACCTTTATCAAAATGTATTACACCTACTCGCCGGCTTTGGCTGATTTCATTGCTGCGCATGATCGTCTCCGGGCGATTGTACGGCTGAGCCTCATACCGGTTGTGGCAATAAGCTGGGTGGCATTAAAATTTGGTCCCATCTTTTTCGTGTCGCTTTGGGTTGTGTCCGTTTGTTTGATCAGCGCTTTTTTTGTCCGATGGTTTGGAAAAAGAAGAGAGTAGTCATTTAGAAAGCAATATGAACTTTTTACGAGTTCATAAAATTTTCCGTACCAACTATTTTGTAAAAGTTGACGGAAGAACCGACCGGTTCTTCAGATAAATCGGAGGAATTTTTATGCCCGCAAAACCAACTCGCAGCGAAAAGAAACCTGAGCGTAAGATAAAAAACGAAAAAGCACAAAATGAGCAATGGGTTCTAAAAGCCCTGATGGAAAGTGAAGAGAAGTATCAGCAGCTGTTCAACACCGTACCGGCCGGTATAATTATTTACGACGTAGAGACCAAAGAAATATTAGACGGCAATGATGCTGCCTTCGACCTGTATGGTTACAGCAGGGAAGAGTTTTTAAATTTGACGTATTGGGATATTACGGCCGAACCTGAAAAATCAAAAGAGACCATCCCACTGGTCGTTTCCGGAGAGGTTAAAAAAGTCCCGCTTCGCTATCAAAAGAAAAAGGATGGAACCATAATTCCTATCGAGGCATCGGTCGCTAGCTTTCGGTTGAACAATCGTAAGGTGATTTGCGGCATATCAACGGACATCAGCAAGTACCAGCAAGCCCGGGAAAAGCTTGAAAGGATCAATCAGGAATTGCGGTATGAGATTCAAAACCGAAAGCAGGCCGAACGGAAGCTGAGAGAAAGGGAAAATGAGCTTGAGATCAAAACCGAAAATCTCAATGAAATAAACACCGCATTAAAAGTTTTGTTAAAAACCCGGGATGAAGATAAAATCGAATTGGAAGAGCGGGTGCTCTATAATGTCAAAGAGTTGATTATGCCTTACCTGGCAAAATTAAAAAACAGCGGTCTAGAGGAAAGGCAAAAGGTCTTTTTTGAAATCTTGGAATCGAATCTCAAAGACATCATTTCCCCATTTTCACGCCGAATGACTTCGACATTTTTACGCCTTACACCCAAAGAATTACAGATTGCCAATCTGGTCAAACAGGGGAAAACCAGTAAAGATATTGCGGCTATAATCGGCATATCCAGCCGAACGGTTGAAACCCACCGAAAAAATCTCAGGGACAAAATCGGTATTGGAAATAAAAAAGCAAATCTTAGAACCTATCTTTTATCCATACAATAGGATTGACCGTCTCGCAAAAAGTCATTTGCGAACGACTTCGAGCATTTTGGGCTCTAGGGATCTGCCTACTTTTTTTTACTCACCCGTTTGAAATCTTCTCAGCTGTCCGGAAGCATGGCGTTGGGTACGTAGCCCTGAACGTAGTCTCGATAAGCACGGACGTTGATCTGCTGATATAACTGAATGCCCACGGCATCTTCATACCAGCTCCGTTGAAGTTTTTCATATATCCTTTTTCGTTTTGCTGTATCAGCAGTCACAATTCCCGCTCCACACAGCTTGTCCGTAAATAAACCTCCTCATTCCAAAAAATCACAACCAGCCAAACCCGGAAAACGTGCGCTGACAAGGGTAACTTCTCTTTTTTATTGACAATTCGTTTTTTTTATGTAGGTTATATATGTTTCATATGTTTCTTACGTTACATTTTTAAATATTTTATTTACAAAATAGCCGACCTCTTTCAATGAATAATCACTTTTATACCGCACCCGAAGCCGCAAAAATCTGTTCCGTCAGTCGCACGACCATGTGGCGATGGGTCAAACATGGTGAGATTAAAGGGTTTCGCACCCCCAGGGGTATACATAAAATCCGGAAAAAGGATCTGGAATCTTTTATTCGGAAAAAGATGAAGCACCTTCAGGTTGACCGCCTTTTTCAGGCAAAAAAGATCCTGATCGTCGATGATGATAAGGCGATAGTGGAAGTACTGAGTCAAATGCTGTCATTCAATGGATATCAGATCGAAAAAGCCTTTGACGGCTTTGAGGCAGGGGTAAAGATCACGCTGTTTAAGCCGGACCTAATGATTCTGAATCTGTACATGTCCGGGATCGACGGCTTTGACGTATGCAGGCAAATAAAGAGCAATCCCGACACGTTACATATAAAAATAATGGCTCTCACCGGTTTTGATACCCCTGAGAATAAAAATCGAATTATGAAGGCAGGCGCCGATGGTTTCCTGGCAAAGCAGGTGGACAAAGATGAGTTAATGCAGAAAATAGAAGACATTTTGAACGACTGAAATCAAAATAGAAACCGAAAGAAAAATAAAAATGTAATCTATTACCGGATGTTATAATTTGCGCATCAACGTTTTTGCTCCTTTGCCTGGTTGGTAGTACGGTATTACAGGTCAGACATCTTTTAATTAATTATAGTTAAAACAGTTGGTTATATCTTTTTTTTCCATGTAAACCAAGGGGCGGAGCTTTTTAATCACACACCAATTTGACAAGATTGTATCCAGTACCTCCGGTTTCCTCTATCCCGGGAGATCTTTGAACCGAAACAGCGATCGCATTAGTGGGAGAATCGCCGCAAAATAGTCATAAAGCTATAAGGAGAAGTACGTCCAAAAAAATGGAAGAGTTCTAACTGGTTGATTTTACAGATAGTAAATATTTTTAATTTTTCACTTGGCATAAGGATTATAGGATGTCCCCCATTACCAAAAAGGAGAATGATCTGATGGATACATCGGCAGGTGAACAATATGTGATCGACGAAAAAGGGAATGCTACAGCCGTCATTCTTCCTATAGAAAGCTATAAGAAGATCGTTGCCATTCTTGAAGAGTTTGGAGACCGAAAGGAAACGAAACTTCTTTCTCAGTCACCAGAATTTAAAAAGTTGGTAAAAAAAGGGTTAGAGGACATCAAGTTTGATAGAATCAAACCATGGAAGGAAGTTTGGGATGAACTATGAAGTTCATTTGACCAGAACCTTCCAGAAGTCCTTAAAAATCTTGAAAAAGAAATATCCCAGGGTCAAGGATGATCTTCTTCGTACGATTCAAGCATTAGAGGAAGACCCAACCATCGGGGACCCAATTCCATGCTGGAACAAAGAGATTTGGAAGGCAAGGACCGCGAGTTCGGATGTAAAGAAAGGAAAACGGGGCGGTTTTCGGTCGATTTACCTCTGGAAATCCGCAGAGAACTCAGTTTATCTGTTGGTGGCATATTTCAAGGGAGATAAGGCGGATATTTCCAAAAAGGAAGTCGAAAAAACACTGAAGAAATTGACTCAGGAGTTGGGCTGATCTACTTCTTGCAAAGAAAGTAGTGTCGAGCAAAAAAACCAAAGTCCGTGTTATCCGCGCAATCCGCCGTTCTCTATGAAATTGCAAGGCATGTGTCTGAAAAACCAATAATCCAACGTCCCCCATTACTTAAAAATTAAAGCAACAAAAGCCCCCCTTTTATCGAAACGAATTTCACTGGAGCGCCTTCGCGGTTCCAATAACAATCTCTGTGCACTCCGTGAGCTCTGCCTGCCCCGTAGGTCCGGCAGATCGTACTGGGGTGAAAGACCAATCTTTTAATTCACAATTCAAGCTTTGAAACCAATTCTCTTTCTCTAAGCGGATCACACATTATCAAATCTATCAAGATTCAAGATTTATCCAGTTAAATGATCCATCTATTTAACCGGGACCTGACCCTGTTGGGTTCCTTACCATTGAATTCCTGACTCGAAATTCCGAATTATGTTCTTGACATTGATAGTATGAAATCATATTTTTATTTCATACATCACAAAGGAGAGTTTCATGCAAGCCAAGGTAGCCGAAAGGGGCCAAGTGACGATCCCTAAAGCAATTCGGGAGCGATTAGGGATCGCTCCGGGAACGCTTCTGGATTTTAAGGCAGAGCAAGGACGCCTCATTGCTATCAAAGCGGATCCGGTGGACAAACTTCAGACACTTTACGGACGTTTTGGTCGAGGGCGGTGCACAGATACAATCATCAACGATCTGCGCGGACAGAAATGATCACCGCAGTCGACACCAACGTTCTCATTGACATATTAGAGCCGGATCCGATCCACGGTAAACCTTCTTTAGATCTTTTGAGAAGAGCGATGCGCGAGGGAAGTGTCGTTGCGTGCGAAGTGGTATGGGCGGAGGTGGCCACGGCCTACTCGGAATCCATAAATGAAGTGCTGTCGGGGTTGGCTGACATCGGCATTGCGTTTTTACCCATGAATGAAACGGCAGCGGTTAAATCGGCCGATTGCTGGCGAATTTATAGACAAAAAGCAGCAAAATCAGGTCGTATCGTGGCTGATTTTCTCATCGGCGGCCATGCAATCATTCAGTGTGACCGCTTGCTGACAAGAGATCGGGGATTTTATCGAGACTATTTTGAAGAACTTACGCTCTTGAGTTGACTCCGTTCTTACTTATGCAAAGTGCCCTTGCCAACCAAGGCTTGCAATTCCAACAAAACCCACAGATGGACGAAGCGACGAGTCGGACAAGACAGAGCAGACAGATTTACTCCGTTAAATTCGCGGACGAAGAGCAAGGCTCATTTCTCTGGGGTCGATCCTGGTTAACATTATTCCGCTGAAAGCGGATTGTCTTTTGCCCTTTCTTCTGGAATGGGAAAACAACAACAAGAATCTGATCATTCTGTCAATCCTGTCTAACAAAAACGAGGAGATTTAATAAGTCAGT
>CAZSON010000109.1:0-2200 GCA_964608375.1 uncultured Desulfobacter sp.
TCTTTTTTCGTATCGATTCTTGGAAAAAGAGTGATCGACTTCGGCAGGACCGATCCGGGCGTTAATTTTTTCCACAGTTTGAGTTGTTCAAGATGATAAAACGGTTTTTCAGGATCGAGCCCGAGATGTTTTTGCATGGTCATTGCCGTATCCGGCATAACAGGATAAAGAAGACCGGATATGATTCGGAGCCCTTCGAGAAGGTTATTGATCACTGCGGCCAGCTGCTTTTGACTTGACCTGTCTTTTGCGAGGACCCACGGGGCGGTCGAATCGATATATTTATTCATCTTGCTGATAAAATCCCAGATCGCCATCAGCGATTTCTGAAAGGAAAATCTGCACATCGATTTTTCGAATTCTTCAACTGTCTTCAATGCATCTGATTTTAAGTCCGATTGAAATCTTTGCTCAGACTCCGGATCTGTCTCCGGAACGGTTGCGGAGAAGTACTTGTGCACCATAGCTAGTACCCGGGAAAATAGATTGCCGAGATCATTTGCCAGGTCTGAATTGGTGCGTTTAATCAGTGCATTGATGTGGAAATTGGAGTCGAGGCCAAAAACCATTTCGCGCATTAAAAAATACCGAAACACATCGATCCCGTAGCGGTTTTTTAACTGAAGCGGTTCAACAACATTTCCGAGGCTTTTTGACATCTTGCTTTGATCAATATTCCAGTAGCCATGGACATTGAGGTGCCTATAAATCGGGATTCCGGCGGCCTTCAGCATGGTTGGCCAGTAAATACCGTGGGGCTTAAGAATATCTTTTGCCACAATGTGTTGCGCATGCGGCCAAAATTTTTTAAAGAGGCTGCCGTCCGGAAACCCGATCCCGGAGATATAATTTAAGAGTGCATCGAACCATACATATGTGACATAGTTCTTATCAAAGGGAAGGGTGATGCCCCATTTCAGACGGGTTTTGGGCCTTGAAATACAGAGGTCGCCAAGAGGTTCCTTTAAAAATGAAAGGACTTCGTTTTTATAACGTTCAGGGCGGATAAAGTCCGGATGAGTATGGATGTGTTCGATCAGCCATTGCTGGTAAGCACTCATCTTGAAAAAATAATTTGATTCTTTAATCGTCTCAGGCTCTGATTCATGGTCAGGACACTTCCCGTCAACCAATTCTCGTTCGGTGTAGAACCGCTCGCATCCATAACAGTAAAGGCCTTCATATTCACTGAAATAGATATCACCTGAGTCATAGATCTTTTGCAAAATCTTTTCTACGACTGTTACATGCGCCGGATTGGTCGTGCGGATAAACGAACTGAACTTGATGTTAAGCTCAGGCCAAAGCCCTTTAAAAAGGCTGCTGATCCGGTCGACATAGACCTTTGGCGTTTCGTGCTCTTTTTTTGCCGCCTGGACGACTTTATCACCATGTTCGTCTGTTCCGGTCAAAAAGTATGTTTCGGCTTTTTGCATGGAATGAAAACGGCAGATCACATCCGCGACGATTGTCGTATAGGCATGTCCCAGATGAGGTTTGGCATTTACATAGTAAATGGGTGTTGTTATATAAAATGGTTCCGGCATCGGTTTTATGATTTCTGCTTTGTTTTTTTAAGCGTCTATATTAACTTCTGTTTCAAACTCCTGGCCATCATCCAGTCGTACAATGACCCGGCTGCAAATTACATTATGACGGATCACTTTGGCTTTCCCGCGGTCGGTTTCCATCATATGACCAATCTGAGGTAAACTGCTCCTGAGATGCTGGTATGTTTCGTTTTCAAATGTAAGGCAGCACATCAAACGGCCGCACTGTCCCGATATTTTTGTAGGGTTTAGGGAAAGCCTCTGCTCCTTGGCCATACGGATGGATACCGGTTCAAATTTTTCCAGAAAACTTGAGCAGCAGAGTTCACGACCGCATCTCCCGACGCCACCACACATCTTGGCTTGATTACGTATACCCACCTGTTTCATCTCAATCCGTACCCCAAATTCTTTGACAAGCATCTTTACAAGCTGACGAAAATCAACGCGGCAATCTGAAGTAAAAAAAAACGTCAGTTTGCTCCCATCAAATGAGCTTTCGACGGAAAAAAGATTCATTTCAAGTCCAAGCTCTTTGATACAAAAAAGGCCGTATGTACGGGCTAATTTTTCGGACTTCAGATTTTTTTCTATTTGACGAAGATCCTTTTGATTTGCCAATCGGCAAATCTTTAGTAAAGGTTTGTTTA
>CAZSON010000109.1:2300-5900 GCA_964608375.1 uncultured Desulfobacter sp.
CTGATATCTTTCTCTGCAGCCTCAATAGCTTTAATTTTTGAAATGACCGATTCAAGATCTATCTGTTGCGAAGCATATTGAATTTTTTGGATCAAATCTTTGTTTATGATTAATTTATCGTTAAACTTCCAGATGACAAGGTCCCTCAGCCAGGTTTTCATCACCATCAAAAAGTCCGGGAGATTTTTTTTATTTTTTGATAATCGTTCTGCAAACGCCAACCATGAACTGATCGGTTTCGAGGAAAGAGCTGCCGGAGCGTCTAAACCACTGTCGTGTATTAACCATTTTCTCTGATTTATCCAATATTCCAGATTCGCAGGTTTTATCATTAAAAGCGCTTTGGATAAACTTCCGTTTGCCATTGATGCAATAATTACCGCCTCTTCATCGGAGAGGCCATACGATTTCGTAAGAAAGGTTTCAAGACTTTTTCTTGAAATCGGTTGAAATCGAATGTGGAGGCAACGTGAAACCACGGTCGGAAGTAGATCGGTTGCCTGCGTAGCGGTGAGAATCAAAATGGTGTGAGCAGGTGGTTCCTCAAGAATTTTAAGCAGTGCGTTTCCTGCCTCAGGGTTCATTGTCTGTGCATCCGATATGATAACCACACGTGTCCTTGCCTCGTAAGGTTTTAGGGCGAGGGTCTGGCAAAGAGAACGAATTTGAGCGATGCGGATTACCGCGCGAATCGGTTTAATTAAAAGAACATCCGGGTGGTTATTCGATTCGATTCTTCGGCAGGTATTGCAGAGTCCACAGGGAGATTGTTGCGCAGGGATGTCTGTGCTGAGTTCTTTTTTGCCGGTAATATTTCCGATGCAGTTGCAGGCCATGGCGAAAACCATGGCTGTCGTTCGTTTACCTACGCCTTCAATCCCTGTAAAAAGAAGGGCGTGGGGGATGGCCCTTTTGTGAAGGAAGGTGGTTAAAATGTGGATCGGTTGTTTTTGATCTAAAATGGATTCAAAACCATGCACGAATCTAATAGTTTACACGTTCTTTTAATTTTTTTCCGGATTTGAAAAAAGGGAGTCTTTTACTTTGTATGGTAACTTTTTCACCGGTTTTTGGATTTCTTCCCGTATAACTTTTGTACTTTTTGATGAAAATACTACATAAACCGCGAATTTCAATTCGCTCTCCCACGGCCAATGCGTCTGTCATCGATTCGAAAAATGTTTGGACCACCGTGGCTGCCTCTAATTTTGATATGCCTGCTTCTTTTTTCAAAGCAGATATCAGCTCCAATTTGTTCATACATCCTCCTTTCCAAAATACAGGCGGATATTTGGATCACTGAAGATCTATTAACATAATCTGATAAGAAGTCAAGCGGTTATGACAATATTTCCGGGAGTTTTTCAATATCTTCCTCGTCAACATCCACGCAAGCAAACTGACCGAGTGCTTTAACATTAACAACGACCCGTCCTTTTCCCTTGTAATGAACAAAGGTTCCGGTAACACCGGCCAAGGGACCGACCACCACCATTACTTTATCCCCTTTTTGAAGTCGGGTACCGGTTGTAACAGGCTTGTCTGTGCGAACCATGATTTTTAATGACTCAATAGCCTCAGAAGGAACATCGATAGGACCGTTCTGGTTACCGATCAAACGGACTGCTCCAAGGGTTTTTACAATTTCAACGTGTTCATAGGGGTTCAGATCGGTTTTTACAAACAGGTAGCCGGGAAAAAGCGGAACACGAATCAGCAGCTTTCTGTCCCGCCGCCTGCTTCTTACCTGAATTTTTGGAAGAAAAACCTCCATCGATTTTTTGATTAAACTCTCGTTAACCACATTTTCAAATCTGCTTCTGGTGTGCAAGACGTACCAGGATCGAGTATATGAATCTAATTTCATTTTTGACCACGTCATCGGGCGTGCAGAGCGCTATAAATGGCCTGCATAATCAGGTGAACAAGGATAACATGAGCATCTTCAACCTTTTGCATGTCATCAACTTCTGCCACAAACGGAACATCGACCATTTGAGCGAGTTTTCCTCCTGAAAATCCCGAAAACCCAATGGTCTGTCCATTGTTTTGTTTTGCATGGTCTATTGCTTTGATTACATTTTCCGAATTACCGCTTCCTGAGATACCGATGACGAGATCCCCCGGGTTAAAGAAATTTTTCAACTGTTCCACAAAGACAACATCATATGAGACATCATTTGCGAAAGCGAGGAGAGTCGGGATGTTATCGTTTAAGCAGATCATTTTGATTTTTTTTTCAAGATTGCTGCAGCATCCCTTGTTGATATCACATGCAAAGTGCGAGGCTGTTGATGCACTCCCCCCATTTCCCATGGTGAAAATTTGTTTTTCATCCGCATAAGCGTGCAAGATAAGATTGACTATTTTTTCGACCTGATCCAGATTGAAATTGTCAAGGACCTCTTTTAATTCTGTGAGGTACTGTTTTGCAGCGCATGAAATTTTCATATCAACTTATAATCCTCCGGATAATCTGATGCTTTTTCATATGCTTTTCGGTATAGGAAAGTATGTTGTCCATCTGTTTTTGGGCATTAATAAATTCCCAATAATCTCCGATACTCTCTTTAATATCATGAGTTGGTTTCCAGCCGATTGATTTTAACCGGTTTGTGTCTGAAAAAATGTGTCTGGTATCGCCGTATCGATAATATCCTGAGACGATCGGCTCTTTTTTTCTACCCACCACCCGTTCCATGGTATGATAAAAAGCGGATACTGTCCAGGCCTTGTCTCCTCCTACATTAAACACTTTATAGTTGGCGTCATCGTGTTCAAGCACCAAAAGGTTCGCATTCACAACGTCTTTGATATTAATAAAATCTCTTATCTGTTTTCCATCTTCAAAAATGATCGGTCTTTTATCAAAAAAAAGAGAAAGCGCAAAGATACGCATGGCTCCGGAATAGGCATTATAAAATGACTGCCTGGGACCTTGAACGATGGAGTATCGCATAACGACGGATGGAATTTGATATCGCTTTCCGAGCTGCAAAGCGATCTGCTCCTGGGAATACTTAGAAATGGCATATTGATTACAGGCATTTATGACCGATTCGTCCGATGGCATCCACTGTAATGGGTGCCGGCATTTTGGGCATCGATGATCCCATTCACCCCTTGACAGTTCCCTTTCCAATCGTATCTGGGGATAAAAAATATGGTTGTTTTTTTTAGAACATGGAAGGCATCTGTACTTTCCTTCTCCCATGACCGCCTGACTCGCCGCAACAACAACTTTTTTTATTTTGGATTCAAGTTTTTCTTCCACAATGATTTCATAAAGAAGCGCGGTAGAGACGGTATTGATACGAAAAAAAGTTGAAAAATCAGTAAGATAATCCTGATATGCGGCAAAATGATACACCGCTTCAACCCCTTTCAATGCCTTTTGCCAGGAACTTTTATCGGAAACATCACCTTGAATAAATTCTGCTTTATCGTTTAAAAAATCAGGCTTTCCTTTAGGGTGAATCTTTTTCTGGAGATTATCCAGAATTCTGACCTCGTATCCCCTTTTGATAAGGGCATCGGTCGTATGTGAGCCGATAAATCCCGCTCCACCTGTTACCAATATTTTCAAGGTATTCCTTTTTT
>CAZSON010000109.1:6000-9175 GCA_964608375.1 uncultured Desulfobacter sp.
ATTATGGATCGTCCAATCGGAGCGATCTGTTCATTTACTTGAATAAGTCCTGTCGTCGAAGATAACTTTACTCCCGCTTTCTTCAAGCATAAAAGGGAGTTCCCGGTATTCTTTGAGGGCGCTGAAAACTGCATCCTGTTTTTGCCTTAAAACAATAAGAAGCAAAAAACCACCTCCGCCCGCACCGGCAATCTTTCCCGCAAGTGCGCCCGCATTTTTTGCTGCATTGTACATCTTTTGTATTTTAGTATTTGAAATACCGGCCGCCATCTGTTGTTTCAATTTCCAATTAAGGTCCATAAGCATGCCACATTCTTTGATATCTTCTTTCTTCAGCGCTTTTTTGAACGGCTCTACGAGTGACACCATCTTTTCCATGGTCTTAAATTTGTTGTCTGACAGAAGATTTTTTTTCTGATTGGAAAGAATCTTATCCGCACTTCGGGCGATACCTGTATAATAAAGAAGCAAGGAAGAGGCAAACTTTCGTTTTGCGGGACTACCCATTTCTATGAACATTCGTTTGGTTGTTTTTGCGGGAGAAAATGTGAATTGATTGATACCTCCGAAGGCTGCAGCATATTGATCCTGTCTTCCGATCGGTTTTTTCAGAATGTCGATTTCTATCCGGCATGCATCCATCGCCAAACGTTCGGCCGTGACCAAGATGTTTCGATATGTATAAAGGGCGTGCAAAAGTGCCACTGTGATTGAGCTTGAACTCCCTAAACCCGATCCGGTTGAAGGGATATCTGCCAGTGTTGTAATTTCAATCCCTTTGCTAACACCGGTCATTTTCATCGCTTCACGAACGAGATCATGTTGAATTTTATCGACATGATCGACACATTCCTTTTTGGAATAGTTAATATAGATCATATCATCAAAGCGTTCTTTGACAATCGCATAGACAAACTTGTCGATTGCCGAACAAAGCACCATTCCATCTTTTTTAACGTAGAACGCCTTCATGTCTGAACCGCCGCCGACAAAACTGAGCCGGAGGGGGGTCTTTACGATAATCATAATTATTACCCCAAAAGGCTTTACATTTTAAAAATGATCTTCTTCCAGCCCAAATGCGATCTTGTTGAGCAAAAGCGTTTTCATGGAAGAAGGTTTATGGAGCCTCTGTTTTTTCGCTAAAGCTGCTGCTAAATCCACCAAGACCCAAAAGATTGATTGAAATCGAATAGGTTTGGTCATCTGCTCTATCGGCATATCGAAAATCTATCGCCCAGCATTGAGCCTTATATATCGCCCCGAATCCTTTGAGAATATCTTCATTGTCATATAAGTTGCGCTCGTATTCAAAAAATGTCGAGATGCGATTTGAAAGGTTAAAAAGAAGCTTGGCATAAATCGATTCATTTCCATCCTTTCTATCTTTGCTTGAATCGCGGGTATACCGATGCCTCAGAAACAGTTCATCGCTGCGTTTGTCCGATAATCTTAGATCGACCCTGCTCGATAGGAGATCACTTTCATAGGGAGACCATATCGTATAAACCTGCATGTCTATATATTGAAAAGGTTCGATATCGAGGTCAGCCTGAATGTTGGAGAAAGGTTTTTTTTCTTCTTTATCTTTATTGTTTGCTTCATTGATGTCGTAACTCTGGCTAAGCTTAAAACGCAAAAACTCGTGGTATGAATAGTCGGTTGTTCCATCTTCTTTTACAATCGGTTCGGGTGTTCTTGAGGTAAATGTGTTGGTAATCGAATAAGAGAGGATGTTTCTTTTTCCGATGCGATCCAATCCGTCAAATCGAGGGAGGTCATCCTGGTCCTTATCAGGGATAAAACTATAGCTGATTTGTGGTCTTATACCATGCTTAATCTTGTCAATTTCGGTCCCTTTTATTCTGAAAATTTTATATATCTCGGTCGAAAGGTTGACGTTTAGGTCATAGATCTCTCGATTCTGAGTTTTATCTTTTGCAGTGTTTTTATTCTCAAATTCGTCAATCTGATACACAGTCTCTCTCAAACCGATTGAAGGCTCAAGTGTGAAATAGTTTTTCACGCTGAACGGCAAGGAAAGCCTGGGATAAAGATCGAGCCGGTGGCCTCTCAAACCCTCTTCACGATAGAAATGGTTGTATCCGGACCCCATTTCAAAATAAAAAGGAGTATCAAAAAACTGATTTTTTGAAACATCGAATCCGATAAAAGGAAGATTTTGCAGGGTCTTATTCGGCTGTTCCGGCGTGAGTGTTCTGCGGATCACATTATCATACCAGCGAAAATCGGTATTGAGGCTGCTTTTTTCCCAGCGCCTTTCCAAATTGAGCCTGTTGAGCCTTGTTGTATCATCGTAATCATCAATTCCCCTTCCAAAATTATGTTCAAAATAATTCTTTGTTTGTTCAAACCCGGTATACCCGGTTCTAAATTCATGTAGGTAATCCTGATCACTTACGATGTCCAAATCAAGTTTTGCCGTAAAATCAAAAGGTAACGCCTGGTTATGTTTATATCTGAACCAATAGCGTTCATGGTTTGGCCGCAGGAACCTATCATCTTCAAAACCCCACTTACTGCTCGAATCTCCGGTTCCATCATCCACTTTTGTATCATCCAGAAAGTCAAACATCAATGTTCCTTTTGATCGTTCACTGAGGATGTACCGGTATTCCGAGCCTATTTTTTCACCACGAAATTCCATGTGATCGAGATAGAAGGTTGCGTCTGAACTTTCGCCTATGGCCCAGAAATACGGCTGGGTATATTGAACTCCCTTCCGATCTGATAATGACAACTGGGGGGTTAATAATCCGGACTGTCTTTGAAGTTTTACTGGAAATACCATCAAAGGGCTGTAAAAAACCGGGATTTTTTTGGTCCACATAACGGCATGGCTAATGATACCATAACCTTGAAGTGTAACTTTAGCGTTTCTACCTGTTAATTTCCAAGCGGGATTATCACCGTCACAGGTTGAAATGCTCGCTTCTTGAGCGGTGTAAGTTTTTTTGCCGACCTTTTTAATTTCTTTTCCGCTGATAAAATAATGGTTTTGCTTAAAAAAAACCGTTCCATCGTATAAGGTTCCGGTTTCAGACTTCAGATCCATTTTCATTCGGTCTCCGGCCAGTGTATCTTCCCCTGCCTTCATCGTTACATTTCCGATGGCATACACCTGCATTGTTTTTTGATCAAAACGAACAAAATC